>JAYTWO010000077.1:0-4566 GCA_043743415.1 Planctomycetota bacterium | reverse complement strand
ACCGGGAAACGCAAGCAAGCCGGCTGGAACAACGACCACCTGGAGGCTCTGCTCCTGCAAATTGCCACGCGATTAGATGCGGAGGCCCTGGCCCCAGATCCTCAGACTCCGTTGAATCTCTGTCGGACACTTTTACTGACGGTTGACATACACACACCACGACTGGGGTGCGGGAATATGCGAGTTGTGGCGATTGTTCCGACCTTGCCACAATCCGACCAATGTCCCACCAATCCGAGAGTTTGTGAGCCATTCAGGATAAAGTCCTTTCATACTTCCGCACCGGATGACGATCTCCACGAGTGGCCGAAGGGATACAAATCCCCGTGCATCAGCCTGCGGTCACTGCGGTTCAGGGGAAGCTCGGCTCCCATGATGGCATGAAAGAACTCGCCGCCATGGATCGCCATTCTCCTGCTCGCTCCGGCCTTCTCCTGCTCGCGCTGGCCTTTTTCAGTTTTGTCAGTCTGGGGCTTCCAGATGCCGTCATTGGAGTGGCCTGGCCTTCGGTTCGAGACACCTTCCAGCTGCGACAAGGGGCCATCGCCTTTGTGCTGGTCATCTCAGGGGCTGGCTATCTATTGAGCAGTTTCTTCGCGGGCCGATTGATGCACGAGTTCGGTATCGGACTGGTCCTGGCCGGAAGTACGGGACTTGTGGGAGCTGCCATGTTCGGATTCGGATTCTCCCCGAGTTGGGCGGCATTCCTGCTATGTGCGCTGGTTCACGGTCTCGGGTCGGGAGCGATCGACTCCGGCCTGAATGGGTACGCAGCTCACCAGATGTCGGCTCGACAGTTGATCTGGTTACACGCCTGCTACTGCCTCGGTGCGATTATTGGCCCGGTCCTGATGTCGAAGGTACTCGCCAGTGGTCGCCACTATCGCGTGGGCTACTCGGCCCTGGGTGGGACGATGCTGGTCCTGTCGGTTTTGTTCCTGATCTCGTGTCGATCCTGGGGAGAGGCATCACCAGTCGCCAAAAAGAAGCGGTTGCCGGTAGGGACCGGGGGGGCGTTACGACATTCCGCCGTCTGGCTCCAAATGGCCGTATTCTTTCTGTACACCGGCCTGGAGGTCACGTTCAGCCAGTGGACTTACACGGTTCTGACAGAGTCTCGACATGTCAGACCAGACACGGCAGGCATGGCGGTCGGAGTGTACTGGGGATCGATCGGTGTGGGGCGCGTGATCTCTGGACTCTTCGCAGACCGCGTGGGAATCGATCGCCTGCTGCGGTATTGCCTGCTGGGTGCGGGGAGCGGCGCGTTACTGTTTGCGGTGCGACTTCCCGTGGAAGCCGCATTTCTGGGTCTTTCGCTCATGGGATTGGGACTCGCTCCGGTCTTCCCCTGCCTGATGTCCCGGACTCCGCAACGGCTCGGGCCGGAGTTATCGAGTCATGCCATCGGGTTCCAGGTCGGTGCCGCGATGATCGGAGCCGCTGCCGTGCCTGGAACGCTTGGCGTCATGGCGGGGATCGTGGGATTGGATGCGGTCCCCATCGGAGCTGTGGTGCTATTTGGCATTCTGTCATTACTCCACGAGGGACTGGTCCGCCGCCCCGATGCCGCCCAAGGGACTTTTGCCGAGCGGACAATGTCTACCACTCCAGAAGATTGAGCAGTGATCGAAACCGTGAAATACGACGCCCCTCACTGCGAAGTCGAATCGTCGCTGAGACCGCGGCGATGCTACTCCTCGTGAATCGCCTCCAATGGATTCAGTCGCACAGCTCGAATCGCGGGCAGCAGCGCAGCCAGCAGTGAGAGCAGGATTCCCATCACCAGATAGAGCGCCAGATGGGTGGGATTGAGAGCGAACACGACTCCGTGGTCCGCGACGCCGCGAAAACAGATCGTAATCAGGTAGCCCATCACCACTCCCAGTACGGTTCCCGGTACCAGTGAGAGAAGTCCCAGCACGAGCGACTGAATCAGAAACATGCACACCACCTGCCGACGAGTCATTCCGACCACTCTCAATAACCCCAGCTGTCGAGTCTGCTGAATCACACTCATCGTGAGGGTGTTCACAATCGCAAACCCGGCAATGATCAGTGCCAGAAACAGGATCATCCAGAGTCGGCTCGTCAGCCCCGAGATCGTCCGGCGAACCAGATCCCGCAGATCGGAGAGAGACTGAAAGATCAGTCCACGTTTCCGTGAGACCTCGCGCAGAGCCTGGCCCACCGACTCCGTGGCGGAAGGCGAAGCCCGTATGCCGAAGACCTGCGAGTCGCGGATTGGAAACAGAGCCTGAGCAGCGGTCAGGTCCATGACGATCATCAAGCCACCCGAGGTATACTCACGGGCAATTCCAGCGACTCGAACCGCATGACCGATCCCGGAAAGTTCGATCCGCACCTCGTCGCCGGTGTGACACCCGATTCTCCCCGCCAAGACCGACCCGATCACGGCTTCTCCTGCCAGAAGGCGGTCCCGCAGGGTGGCAGACTCTCCGTCCATCAGGTCGATCGGCAACGATTCGTATCCAGATATTTGCCGGGTCAACAGGGTCGCGGACTGCCCCTCGATCGAGGCCAGAGAAAAGGACATGCGGTCGATCGACTCAATGCCGGGGATCAAGCTGATCTGACGATCCACGTCATCCGGCAGCGAGTCCGCTTCGGGCATATCGACACGCGGGCGGCTGGCTCGCAGGAGAAAATCGGCCTTCAACGTCCGGTCGAGCCACGCTTCGACATCCGCTGTGACCGACAGCGTCGTGACTCCAATACTGATACTGGTGGCTGAAACGACAAACATCACCATGGTCGTCAGCGAAGTCCGCCCAAAGTTGTCCAGAAGCTGACACTGGCTGAGCTGAGACTCGATGGGAAAAAGGCGACCCATGAGGCGAGTCAGCAGCAGAGTTCCCGGTCGAATCAAAGCGGGCAGAAAGATCGTGCTGGAAACCAGCAAGAGGTGAATTCCTGCCATCGAACTCAACTCGGGGTGAATTCCCTGGGACGCACAGGCGAACATCACCCCCATCGCCAGCAGCGTGGCGCCCCCCCACCACATCGCACCGCGCAGGGAGCGTATGCGTTTCGGAGCTGTGGCCGACTTGAGCACTTGCAATGGCGGGGCATCGCAAGCGGTACGAGCCGGAAACCAGACCGAGACGAAGGTGACGAGCGGTCCAAAAACCAGCCCGGCCAGTACGGCCTTCGGCTGGATCGCGAAACTGCCGGTCTCAGTCAGTCCAAAAACGTTCTGCACCCCCTGCGCCAGTAGACGGCTGCCTGCAATCCCGAAGACGATTCCCAACACTGTCCCGGCGATGCACAGCAGAAACGCTTCCTGATAGATCGAGGTCCGCACCTGCCCCGTGGTAGCGCCCACGATTCGGAGCAGCGCCATCTGTCGCTGCCTCTCCGTAACGGAAATCTGAAAGGTGTTGAGTACAATAAAGATCGCAGCCACGACAGACAGCCAGGCAGCCACATTCAGTGCGTCATTGACGATCTCCTCGGTCGGCCCACTGAGACTCTCTGAGGACGAGAGAACCTCCAGCTTCAGAGGGCTGGGAAGCAGCGACCGCACCTGTTCCGCGATCGACTCAACACTCACGTCCGGCTTCAACGTGATCTGGATCGAAGTGGCCGAGTCGTCGACATCCTCCAGCCGCCCCGCCGCCGCTCGCGGCATGAACAGCGACGCCGTTTCCTCAATCGCCCCCAATCCAGTTGGTCGGACGATCCCGGTGACGGTTTTGGTAATCACCCACCGCTTCCCGCGAACCCGTAGCTGCACATCGTGGCCCACCTGCACGCCGAGACGTTCCGCCGCACTGGCCTCCATACAGACTTCGTCCAGACCGCTGCAGAGTCGCCCAGCCACGATGTCGAAATCGCGAAGGCTTCGATACTGCTCCAGGTCGACACCCGTCACGATGCCTCGCACATGCTGGTGACCGGAATAAATCAGAGCGAAGACGCGATGAATCGGGACCGCCGCCTGAATCCCCGGCACTTTGTCCAGAGACGACAGTTCCTGGCGAGAGAACGCCGAAGCGTCCGTGGCCACGATCTCCATCGCCACGCGGGACGACAGTGTCTCATGCAGCGAGGCCAGCTGGCTGCGAGTGGCTGCGGTCGATTGCAGGACTGCCACCACCGCAGCCACTGCTCCGGCAATACTCAGCACCGTCAGCAGGATTCGCAATGGGTGAAGGCGAATGTTGTTCCAGCAGAAGCTCCAGGGAATCATCCGCTGATCTCCAGCTCGAGCGCCGCCATCCACTCCGAGACCTGACTCGGATCGCCATCGAATCGAATCTGGCCATCCAGAAGTATGATCAGGCGATCGGACTTGGAAGCCACACGAATATCATGAGTGACAACGACCACGGTCTGCTGCCCCTGATGAGCGACATCGGCCAGTAACTGGGTGATGTCTCGACCACGTGCAGAATCGAGATTCCCTGTCGGTTCGTCGGCCAGGATCAGAGAGGGGTTGATCACCAGCGCACGCGCGATCGCGACCCGCTGCTGTTCCCCGCCCGAGAGCTGCGACGGAAGATGACGCAGCCGGTGCGACATCGCCACCCGCTCCAGGCATTC
>JAYTWO010000076.1:0-4733 GCA_043743415.1 Planctomycetota bacterium | reverse complement strand
CAACCACCAAAACGGTCCCACGAAAACGAACACCGCCTCGCCCACATCGCCTGACTTACCGGAGGCCCTCTTAGGGAACCCATCGCCAGCAGGTTCAATCAACTGGCCAGTGTCCTGGCCGTCCCGCTTTGCGACGTCGGGTGACCACCAGCGGCTGAACCGAGTCGTATGGAACTCGATTGCTCCATCACAGGCCCGGCAGTCGGATATCGCCCGGCCTTCACCATCACCCACGGACAGTTCAAGCGTGGCGGGAAATTGGTCTTGAAACACGGCCAGCCCGTCAGCGTTGGATTTCGCATGAATGAACGGCGAATCTGCGGTGTAGAGCACTGCTCCTTCCACCGGCTCACCCGTCTGGCTGTCGACGATCTGGGCTTCGAAGCGAATGCCCGGTTCAAGTTGGAATGACAGAGGGACTTGTTGGCTCTTCTGAATGCGAGCATGGGTTCGGCGAGCCACACCGCAGCCTGGCGCGGATACACGGAAGTCAAGAAGATCGCCTTCTTGTCCAATCACTCCCTCGGTTGCGGGCAACAACTCTCCCATCGGGTACAAGGGCAGCCGATAGCTGCCATCCGCTTGAGACGTTGTCTCCACAAAGAACGGAATGACACCTTCTCGATGGTCCAACATCCAATTCACGCGAATGCGGGCGTCGGGAACCGGCTGACCATTGGCGTCGGTGACCCGCCCTTCAAACCCGGTGTCGTTGCACAAGATAATCGCCAGAACGTTGTCCTCTCGCTGGAGTTCAACGATGGCCGGGGCGTAGCCGTCTTTCGTGACCATCACCACCGACGAGTTCATCTCTTTGAGACCCGCGATGGCAAAGGTGCCTTGCTCATCGCTCACTGCCGTTTTTCCGGGGATTTCGAACCAGAGGTCGACCAATGCGCCAGCGATGGGGCGATCAGCCTCATCCATGATGACGCCCGTCAATGTATCTTTCGAGATCGCTGGCGGGACAGCGGGACGATCCTTAGTCGCAATTGGCAGTTTGCCATCGCCATCCGCCAGCGCCAGCACGCGAGCCTCGGGCTGGCCATTCTTGCCGGGGGCGATCTCGAACTCGATCGTCCCGGAGGTCAGTGACTCGCTCCAATTGGGGGTCTCGACCACCTGAACGACAGGGGTGTCCGGCGTTGCTGAACTGGTAGATGGCGAGTCGGGGTTTGCGAGTGAGGTATTGGGCGGCAATGGCGGAAAGCCGGGAATATCCGTTCGCAGTTGCGGCGTGGTGTTCACATCCCAGATTCCCTGCGGGTAGGTCAGCTTGTACTTACCGGACACTGGTTTGATGCTGGGTTGGCGGTCGCCGAGGTACAATCCGGTCGTGGCGATGCACCAGACCTCGCCCGGCTTCAGCGTGATCGTCAGCGGGGGTACGAAGAACCAGTGCATGACGAACGAGACATGAACCTGTTTGCCGTTCTCATCGGTCACGGTCACCGGGTCGTTCCCAAAGTCTTGCGAGAGGTTGAACGTCAGCTCCTTATCCCCCGCATTGCGGTAGAACAGCCACAGCGGGATGCGGTCCTCTGCGGCAAATGTCCGTTCGAGCGAGCCGATGGCTAGGCCGAGCTGGATGCCGCGTTTCGCCTCGCCGAAGACGGGCTTCAGGAGTTCCAATTGCTCCTTGGCGGAGGGGCCTTCATGAATGCTGCTCTCCAATTCCAGGGCAGGCTTGGTGTCGGCAGGCTTCGGAGTATCAACCTTCACCGGCTCCGCTTGCGAAGCCGTCGGCTGGATCATCGCCAGTCCGGCGAGGATCGCGCCGCCGATGAGCAGCGAGGCCAGCGCCACCCGCCGCGTCAGCGGGCCGTGGCTGCGGGCACTGTCGAAGAGCGACACCACCCGGCGCTCCAGGCTCGTCCCCTCGGCCATCGCCACTCCCAGCGACAAGCCGCCGGGGCCTCGACACCGCTTCGCCACAGCGAGCAGTTGTTCGGCGTAGTCGCTGGCCTTCTCGCCCGACTGCACCACGGCATCGTCGCAGGCCTGCTCCCGCTCTTGTCGCAGCCTGCGCAGCGCGTACCACGCCAGCGGATGGAACCAGTACAGCACGCACGCTACGCGGCCAATCAGTTGCGAAGCCACATCGCCCCGCCGCACATGAGCCAGCTCGTGCAGGAGTACGGCCCGCCGCATCGACTCGTCCCACGCGCGAGCCTGCCGAGGCAGCAGCACGATCGGCTTTAACACGCCCCATGTCATCGGCACCACCGCATCGGGATGCTCGCGAAGCTCGACGGATCGTCGCAGCGAGAGCCGCTGCTTGAGGGGCTGGGCCATCTCGACCCACTCGGGATCGGCCAGCAGCACCGTCCGCCGCCGCAACTGCATCGTGCGGCGCATCCCGATCAACAGAGCCCCTCCCCAGAGCAGAACCCCGACCGCCCACGCGGAGCAGATGCCGAGAGAGGTCCACTGCCGCGCGGTGAGAGTTGAGGCGGCAGGGACTTCGGAGGCAACGATCGAGGCCACGGGAGCAGCCACTGCCGGAGCGGCAACAGGCTCCGAATGTGTAGCCTCCTGCACGCGGGGGAGGTCACGCGGCACGGGGCGCGGCCTCTCCATGACCGGAGCAAGGCCAGGAGCCTCCACCGGTCGCGGCACCCCCACGACCGGAGCCACCACTGGTTCCACCGCCGGAAGGATCGGCAATCGCCACGCAGGCAAGGCTGCTGACGCCACCGGCATCAAGACCAGCCCCGCCATCGACAGCGACCAGATCGCGTGCCGCACAGCTGCCGATGACCTCGCGCAGAGCCGCACTGCGATCCATGCGAGCAACAGCAGCACGGTCCCTTTCGCAGCTGCGTCGAGCAGCAGGATGGTCATCGAATCGAGAGTCTGAAGCCTGTCCATGCTATTTCCCCTCCGTACGAGCTTGCTTGATGAGCTTGGCCATGCGGTCGAGATCGGCGGACTCGATTGAGTCGGATGAAACATCCAGAATCGCCGCCACGGCATCGGTGGCCGATCCGGCGAAGAACACATCCATCAGCTTCCGCAGTGCCGACCGACTGGCCGCCTCGCGAGACTGAATGGCCTTGTAGACGTAGCGCTTGCCGTCCTGCCGATGGGACAACAGCCCCTTGGTCTCCAGGTGCCGGATCATCGTCCGCACCGACGAGTAACTCGGCGGATCGGAGAGTTGCTCCAGCACCTCGCTGACGGTCGCTTCACCGAGCTGATGAATGACATCCATGATCTGCCGTTCGCGGCGGGCCAGATCTTCGACGGGTTTCTGCTTGGCCATGACACGCCCCTTTTCGATGTGGCAACAGATTGCCATATGGCAATTTATTGCCACGTTGCGTGCCTGTCAAGAGTATCCATGTGTTACATTGATGGCTCACGCAGTCCGTAGGATGGAATAAGCCGCTCTGGGCGCAGGCCCACCATCGAGCGCTGGCCACACCCCGCAACCCGACGCGTCAGCGAGGGCCGAGCGTAGCGAGGGAGCCACCAAGAATCGTCCGCACCGGTTGAGTGACCATGCCATCTTCTGAGGGCCGAGCTTTCGGCGAACATCGAGAGACGTACGCCCTCGCGGACGCGTCGGGTGACGGGGGGTGTGCCACCCGGACCGGTCCCTCACGGGAGCACGGGCATGGTGGGCCGGCGCTCCAAAGCGAGCTTGTCCCACCCTACGCTCACGACGACGACATTGACAATCTCTGTGAACAACCGAGTACACTGTGTCTACGACTCGCTCTCATGGAAGAACACCCTCCGTCCTGGAAGGCCCCTCATGCCACCCCGCCGTTATGTTGTTCGCTACGGCACGCTCCGCAACGTCGCGGAGTTCGGCACGCGTGGCAGTGATGAGGAGTACAAACGGGGCGACCAGGTCGTCATCCGCAGCCCGCGCGGGATTGAATGGGGCGAAGTGCTGTGCGAGGCGACCGACCGCACCAAAGAGTACCTCGGAGGCAAGGACCAGGCGGGCAAGATTCAGAACCTCGCCACCCCGCAAGACGAACTCAAAAAGGAAGCCCACTGGAAGCAGGAACAGGACGCCTTCCTGCAAGCCCGCCGTCTCATCTCTGAGGCCAACCTCGCAATGCAGCTGATCGATTCCGAGATGCTGCTGGGTGGGGAGCGGATCACGTTTTACTACACGTCAGAGGCCCGCATCGATTTCCGCGCGCTGGTCAAATCGATGGCCCAATTCTTCAACATGCGGATCGAGATGAAGCAGATCGGGATTCGCGACGAGGCGAAAGTCCTGGCCGATTACGGCGACTGCGGCAAGCCGGTGTGTTGCAATACCCATCTCACCGAGATGCCACCTGTGTCGATGAAGATGGCCAAGCTGCAGAAGGCGAGCCTCGACCCGAACAAACTCTCCGGGCGCTGCGGTCGGTTGAAGTGCTGCCTGCGGTACGAGTACGACACGTACGAGGAGTACAAGCGCGAACTGCCGGGGGTGGGGAAGTTCGTGGTGACCAAGGACGGCAAGGGGAAGGTGCTGGCGCAGGAGATCCTGGCCAAGAAGGTGCTCGTCGGGTATGAAGACAACCGCCGGGTGCTAGTCGATGTGATGGACATCCTGACCGTGGTCAGCGCCCCCGGGGCTCCGCCTCGCAAGCCGGAACCTGATGATGACCGAGCGGAGTAGGTGCCGTAGCCTCGACTTTTGCACATTTACATACTCATTGCCACGAGGTTTTCCAGGAGTTGTTTGACTTTTCTCGACCCTGGTCCGGCGAGTGCCCACTTCG
>JAYTWO010000075.1:0-15289 GCA_043743415.1 Planctomycetota bacterium | reverse complement strand
GCATCTCTCCGATGTCCAATGGTTGCAGGGAGATACCGCGATCTGCTGCAATGCCCCTGCCCGGAGAAGCGGAGGCAGGCTCTGCTGGGAAGCAACCCGCCAAGGAATATCCTAGTCTCCGATGCGCCCATGGCGTGTCAGCCCCTGGCTGAGGTTCTCGGCCAGGGGCCAATTTCCAGACAGACACATTGGACATCGGAGCCATGCCTCCGTAAATCCAGATGCCGTCAGGCATTTCGGAATCCCCCCAAATAGTGCGATGAACCCAAAATCATGAATCACAAAATCATGAGGAGGCTGCTCGCGTCGGCTGTTCCATGTAGTCGGAGGCACTACTCCGTCTTCCGGTGGTCATCCGCCGCTTGGGCAGTCTGCACATTCAGCGTTCGCAGGTAGGCGTACAAGTCGGCGTAGTCGCTGGGGCTGAGATCCTTCAGGAGCCCGCCGGGCATCAGCGAGGTACTCAGCGGTTTGCGGGACTCGATGTTGGTGACTTCGATGCGGAAGGTCTGATTGGCAGCGTTGCGGATCACGACGCCGTCGATGGCTTCGTAGACGAGCATGCCGGTGAAGATGCGGCCGTCCTTGGTCTCGATCAGCGTCGTCTGGTATCGGGGCGAGACATCGCGATTGGGGAGAGCGATGGCCGTAAACAGGTCCACGCGAGAGAACCTCGTGGCTGAACCTTGCAGGTCGGGACCGAGCGCCCCTCGCGAACTGTGGCACTGGACGCAAGCTCGCTGACTGAACAGCAGTTCGCCCTTGTGGGCATCCCCGTGATTCCAGTCGACGGTGGCCAGAGTCTGCTTGAGTTCGTCGATGCCCAGTTGGGTGTCGCCGGATTGGCGGGCGAACTCGGTGGGGAATTTCTGCTGCACGTAGGCGGTCCACTGCTCGACGATGGGAGCTTGGACGTTGCCGTCCTGACCGGCGAGATAGCCGAAGCTCTGGCCGAGGTTGCGGCGGAGAAGTTCCTCCAACTGGTCGCGGACTTGACGCTCCTGGTCGATCGGCTCCAGCTTGCGGAAGGCCCGGAGGAGGGCCACGTTTTCCAGTCCCGAATCGCTGGCGGGGAGCAGCAACAGCGCCTTCACGCATTCGGCCATAATATCCACGGGTGAGTTCTCCAACCCGGCAATGAATTTGTCGCGGTCAACGGGGCTGGGTGTCTCCGACAGCGCGATCAGCACCGCGTTCCGCAAGGCAAAGTTCTCGAACTGAGTCCGCACGAGATCCTTCATTTCTTCTTCCGGACTGCCTCCCAGCAGGAACACGACATCGTTGGTCCACTGGTAATCCGGCATGGTCTGGACCTTGTTCAGGAACGCAGTTGCCAGATCGGGGAACTGTTCTTCCTGGAACTCCCCGACCAGGATGACGTGTCCGGGGCGTCCAAATTCCGGTTCCTTGAGTAGCGCGATGGGGAGGTCCGGGGCGAGCTGGACGAGGGCGGAGTACATCTCGGTGATGCGTTCGTCCCAGTCTCTGTCCTGCGGCAGTTTGCGGAGCTTGATCTTACCTTCCAGACCGACGATGGCATGGGCGATTGCCTGCTGTTGGGTGGCTGAAATCTGGACCTTGAACTTTGATGTGACCAGTAGCCGGTGAATGTCGGCCACTGGGTGCGACTGCGGAGTGATCTGCGTCAGCACTTTGTCCAACAGGTTCGCATCCGTCGGCTGAGTCATCGCCATCGCGCGTTCGAGTTCGAGGTCCACCAGCTCGGAGCCGCTGGGATAGAACTCGGTGTAAGTGGCGTTGAGGGCGTCAATCTCCGGTGTGTTGGCTGTCAAATCCCAGCGGCTGGTGTAGCCCAGGAACGCCTCGGGCACCGAGTCTTCGGCGGGCATCATGTCGCCCAGTGACAACTGGAGCAGGCGGGCCGCCTCCAGCTTGAGGGCCTCGCTGTGGTCGCGTTTGAGAATGCGGGTCGCAATGTCGACCGGGTAGCTGTGGAACTTGCCGCGTCGCTGATTGAAGGCGACGGCCACGGAGACCCCGGACTGCCAGCCGCGCTTGACGGCCTCTTCGGAGATCAGATGGTAAGTGTCGACCGAGGCCCGGGTCAGCAGCCGCACGGCGGTCTGGCGGATCAAGCGGTCTCCACTGCCCAGTTGAGCGGCGATCGGCTGGGCGAGGTCGCGGAGGACCGCATCGTCGGCCCCTTCGAGGGCTTCGAGGGCCATCCGCACGACGAGCGGCTGCTTGTCGGTGAGACACGACTTGAGGAACTCGACATTCGGAGTGGCAGGTGTCGTGCGCCCCAGCGACCACGCGGCGCGGGCCTTGACCGCTGGAACGTTCGAGGCGGCCAGACTGGCCAGCATGTCCGCATCGAGGCCGTTGAATTTCTCGGTGAGGATCTCAATCGCCCGCACGCGTTCGGCGGGAGAACGGCTGGCGTCGAGGGCCGCCTCAATGATCGCGGGAGCCTTCAGTTCCTTCGCGAGCGGTTCCCAGCGCAGGCGGGACCAACTGCTGAGCGGCTGGTGAGCGGTCAGGCATTGGGACAGTTTTTCGTCACTGGTCAGGGCGTTGGAGGGCAGAGTGGCAATGCGGTCCGGTTCGCTGGAGGTCTTGCGAATGCGGTACACGGCCCCGCGCGTGCCCCGGCCTCCCACAGAGACGAACAGCGAGCCATCGGGGCCCACTTCGGCATCGGTCGGAGCAAAGCCATGCTCGCCGACCGCAGTCATGAACTCGATGGGCTCGGTCGACCAAGTGGACCCATCGGCAACCATCGGCAGTGCCCAGATGCGGCCATAGGTCCAGTCGAGCGCGAACAGGGCACCGTGGTACTGCGCGGGGAACTGGGTATGTCGGTAGGTGACGAGTCCGGTCGGGGAACTGCGACCGAAGGAGTCGAGGACCGGCGGCATGTCGAGGAAATACTCGGGCCGCTTGTAGCTCTTGGCGAACCAGCCACAGTCGGCACCGGGAACCAGATGATAGAGTCGCGTCGGCTCGTACCACGGCAAGGTTATCTCGCGCTCGCCGTCGCTGTCGAATGTGTAGATGTCGCCGAAGACGTTGAAGTCGAAGTCGTACGCATTCCTCAGCCCGTGGGCGATGATCTCGCCCCGGCTGAGGTCCGGCTTAAACCGCATCAGCGTGCCCGCGCGGGGGGCCTTGACTGGAGCGTTCGGCAGCGTGTTATATTTCTCATTGACCCCGGCCATGTTGCCGCAGATCAGATACCACCAGCCGTCCGGTCCCTTGCGAATGGCATGGGCGTCGTGCTCGCCGCCACTGTTCAGCTTGACGAACACCTGCGGCGGTCCATCAATCTTGTCATTTCTGTCGTTGTCGGTGTACCGCAGGAGTCCCGCATCGCCGAGACAGATCAGATCGCGGCCATGGAAGAACATCCCCTGCGCCCCGGACTTCGGCTCGGTGGCGTACTCTTTGAACGTCTCCGCCCGGCCATCGTTGTCGGCATCGACCAGGATGCGAACGTAGCCCGCTCCCGAAACGACCACTCGCCCAAAGGCGTCGATGGTCATCGAGTAGATGTCGTGGGCGAGTGCATCGTCCGCATACAGCGAAACCTCGAACCCGTCCGGCACGCGCACACCCAGAGCGTCGTCTGCGTGGGCAGCAGTGGCCCAACCGGCACCCAGCCACACCAGTCCGATGAGAATTCGGGAAGTCAGTGAGCGCTGGGATTCAATTGCAGAGGCTGGCAACATAGGATGGGCTGCCCAAGTCGGAGTGGCGGAAGTGATGAGTGGGGCGGACTATAGTCCCGATTCCGATTTTGAGGCAAGACGCGGTTTTGGGAGGCCGGGACCAAGGTCCGGGTCGCCCAAACTGATGCACTCCTCCCGAGGTGACTCGCCCTCGGGAGGGGTATTCTGATTCACCTCCCGAAGGAATGACCGTTGAATCCCCAATCTGCACTGAGCGTTGAGCCTGTTGGTCTCGCCGACGAGGGAGTCTCTCACCCGGGTTTCAGAATCACCACGGAGGCACGGAGACACGGAGACATCCGATTCGGAGATGCAGAGATTGAACCACGGAACACACGGAATACACGGAAGAAAGAACCAAGAAAGAGTTCGAGTCCTGCCTTGCCGATCGACTTGCTTCATCAAGGAGACTCTCGACATCTGATCGAGATTCCCCACTCTTTTTTCCGTGTGTTCCGTGGTTCAATCTCTTCATCCGTCGGGGAATCAGTGTGTCTCTCTTCCGTGACTGCAACAACACTCCGCTGGGCCGCTCTGGGGCTCTTGACTCTCGTTCTCGCGGGACCGCTCTCGGCGCCGGTCCTGGCTCAAACGACAACCGTTCAAACTCCCGCAACGTCTACGGCCCCCACTGAGAAAACAACACCTGCCGACAAGACTGCCACCACACTCCCCCCCGCTCCCCACCCCGAGGTGCAGTTTGAGAAGTCTCGCCCGGTCGAGTACCTCGCCACGCTGCTCTTCGCTCTGGCGGTCCTGCACACTTTCTCCGTCAAGTTCTTCGCCAAGCTGGCCCTCAAGTACCCCGCAGGTTCGGTCCAGGAAAACCTGTTTCACTTCCTCGCCGAGACCGAAGTCGTCTTCGGTGTCTGGGCCTCCGCTCTCTTCTTCGGGATCGCAGCCTTCCGGGTCTCGATCAGCCAGGCGGTGGCCTACATCGAGGCCCAGGACTACACCGAACCGAAATTCGTGATGGCTGTGATGGTCGTCGCCGCCACCCGGCCGGTCGTGGCTCTCGCTGAGAAGATCCTCAGCTACCTCGCCCAGTTGCTACCGCTCCCCGCCGGGCTGTCGTTCTATATGGTGGCGTTGTCAGTCGGGCCGTTGCTCGGGTCGTTAATCACGGAACCGGCAGCAATGACGCTGTTGGCGATGATGCTCAAACGGCAATACTTCGACCAGGGGATCAGCAAAACACTAGCGTATGCCACGATCGGTCTGTTGTTCGTCAACGTCTCGATTGGCGGCACATTGACCCACTTTGCGGCACCACCGGTCGTGATGGTGGCTGGCAAGTGGGGCTGGGGCACTTGGCACATGCTCTCGCACTTTGGCTGGCGGGCGGCTGTCAGTTGCCTGCTCTCGACCGCTGTTGTTGCGGCACTATTTCGCAAGGAGCTGTCGGCGGTGCAGTCAGCTCCAGCCGAGGGTGGCCCGGTGCCGAATTGGTTGACCGGCTGCCACTTGGCGTTTCTGACCGCGATCGTCGCCTTTGCCCATCATGCGGATGTGATGCTCGGCGTCTTCATGCTGTTTCTGGGACTGGTGGTGGCCACGAAGGAGTACCAGGATGCCCTCAAGCTGCGCGAGGGGCTGCTGGTTGGGTTCTTCCTGGCCGGGCTGGTGACGATGGGGGCCTTGCAGCAATACTGGCTGGAGCCACTGATCACTCGCATCAGTGGGGCCACGCTGTTCTTCGGAGCGACGGCCCTGACGGCGATCACCGACAACGCGGCTCTCACGAACCTCGGCGGGACGGTGCAGGGGATCAGCGAGGAACTGAAGTACGCCCTGATGGCCGGGGCGGTGACCGGCGGCGGCCTGACCGTGATCGCCAACGCCCCCAACCCCGCCGGAGCTGGGATACTCCAGTCGTCAAAGGCATTCGAGGAGACCGGCATCAGCCCGTTGGGCCTGTTCCTGGGAGCGCTGTTCCCGACGCTGGTGGCGATCGCCATGTTCTGGTTCGTGCCGTAGGCGATGTTGCTCCGCGACTCGCATTCTGGTGAGCGGCCGGGCTTGTCCGACGTGCCCGTTCGTGAGTACCTCATCCGGCAATCCAAACGGCCTGTGGCGTCTGGCACACAAATTCGACTCCCATTCAGTGTGTCGGACTCATCGCCACAAAGCCCTGTCCGTTCGGGAAACAGTCATGACAACCGCCATACACCCTCTAATCTTCGAAGAGATCGCCGAGTTCCTCTCGGGATTCCCGACGCGCGAGCAGGTCATGGCCTTCCGTCCCTCCCCCGAGTCTCAAGAGCGTACACGGCACTTGTTGTGGAAATCTAACTCGGGTGAATTGAGTGAGGATGAACGCGACGAACTGGCGGATTTCGGTCGAGCGGAACTGTTCGTGCGGATGCTGAAGGCTCGTCTGTAAGGCGAACGGTCAGTAGAAATTGACCCTGCCAGAATTCCGAGGACTCTCGCTACGCGATCATTATTGCAAATCGTTGGATTCAAGGACGTGCCACCCATCCCCAGATGAGCATTGCCAAGCCAAATAGAAGAAAAGTGAGAAACACAATCCAACTGATCGGAGTCGCCCATTGCTCCTGAAAATTGCAGTACGGAACAAGTCCCATCATCGAAAAACTCAGTCCGACAGCTGTACCTCCCACTGTCGTTTTCATTTGTGGACGTAGATACCAAGGGACAAGACTGAGTCCCACTGCCACAAGGGCTTCATGCGCGTGATCGACATGTTTTTCATCGACTTTTTCAAGCTGGCTATGATCCGCCATGCGAGTCGCGATCGCCTTCACATTCCGATGGTAGGTTTTGACGAGGTCGTCTAACCGTTCTGAAGGTCTCTTCAACCATCTCGGAGAAGGCATGTTCACTGGGCCTCGGGTGCAGCGCGAATCTCAGGGATTTGTTTTTGACTGAAAGCAATTCGTCATGCTCTTTGCAGAATCTCTCGCACTCGGTGGAAGCTCCAGTTTCAAAAGATCTTTCAATGCGTTCACCGCACGATCACCGGCGACCTGCACATGCTCCTTGGTGATGACAACCGTCCGTCCGTCGTCCTCCAAAGAACCCTGTTCGGTCGCGATTTCCACGGCCAGTTGCCGCACATACACATCGACGCCATCATAGAAGCAATGCAGCAGATCGAAGGCGTCATCCTCGAATGCCGTCTCTCGTTCACCTGTGATCTCAGCAACGACCATTGCCCTCTCCTCAAGACTTCAACGACTCCGGAATTGTACCCTGCAACTTGAACTTCGTGGTAGTCGGTATGCAAGACTGTCTGAATTCACCGGACTGTGACGAACTCGACAGCTTTGCAAGAATTCCATGAGCGGCCGCGCTCCCGCCGTCGTGTGGTGTGACGAATGTCAGCGACATTCTCGATAGACAATTGCAGATGTATACTCTCGGTGTTATCTCGTCCAGCTGATATTACTCATCAGCTGGACCGCAGGTTGCAATCGGTGAATCGAGTCAGATTTGGCAGTTGTTCCGGAAGCCCCCATGCCCCAACTCCTCTCCATCCAAGTCGGCAGCCCCACCGAGTACGGCAGCGACGCCGCCACCGACCCGCTGGACCAGCGCTGGCTCACCAGCTTCTTTAAGCAACCGGTGACCGGCCCGGTTCGTGTCCTTGCCGACCGGATCGAGGGGAACGAGCAGGCCGACTGCCGGTTTCATGGCGACGCCGACAAGGCCCTGCTCGCCTACTCAGCTGACCATTACCCGCTGTGGCAGGACGAACTGACGATCCCCGGGATGACCGGCGGCGGGTTCGGCGAGAACCTGACGATCACCGGCCAGACCGAGCCAACCGTCTGCATCGGCGACCGCTACGCCATCGGCGACGTGATCTTCGAAGTCACCCAACCGAGACAACCTTGCTGGAAACTCGCCCGCCGCTGGCGACTCCCCGACCTCCCCCAGCGCGTCATCCGCCACAGCCGCACGGGCTGGTATCTTCGCGTCATTCAACCGGGAGTCATCGAACCCGGCCAGGAGGTTGTTCTATTATTCCGCCCACACCCCGAGTGGACCATCGCGCGGGCCAATCAAGTGTTCTACACGAAGGGCGGCCCGACCGAGGAACGACGGCAACTGGCCATGTTGCCCGAACTCGCCGAAGCCTGGCGCGAGGAGCTGGTCTGACTCAAGAGCGATATCGAAGTCGGATGGACACTCTTGCCCCGTACAGTCCATGGACGAATGCCACGTCCGAGATGAGTCATTCTCTCGAATTGAGTGACCCCGCCAGAGAATACCGGCCCGTGTCCGGAATTCCTCGCATGCGAGGATTGATTGTCTTCAACCGCAAGTTGCGCTTCGCCGATGTAAGAGGGGACTGCGCTCGGCAGTGCATGGACAAGTGCGCTTGGACAGGGCAGGACGGGGCGGAATGGCGGTCTGGCCAGGTTCAGGACGGCCTGTGGGGGACGATGGAAATGCGCAAAACATGCCGCTGGCTCGGATGTGCCGCCCTGCTGTGTTTCACAGCGGTGGAACTCTCCGGGTGTACCTCGAAGCCGTTGATCTCGGGAATGAAATGGCCGGGACGCCAGGACCGGGACTCCGCCTTTGCGCTCACTGATACGAACTTGACGGCTAAGAAGTTGACGGCGGAAGAGTCGGAGGATTTGCTCACTCAGGCCCGCGAGTTTGAGCAGGACGGGGATTACCCGCAGGCGGCGCGGACCTATCGGGAATACTTCAGCGGCGGGGGCCAGCCGATTTCTCCCAGCCGCCGCGTCCCCTCGCAGCAGGTGGGCAAGTCTGATCCGAAGTCGGCCACCCAGAAGTTGACCGCCAAAGAATCGGCGAAACTCCTCGCCCAAGCCCGCGAGTATGATCAGGCCGGGGATTTCCCAAAGGCCACGCGTGCGTACCGGGAGTATCTCCACGGTGGCGAGCCCGTCGATGCAAAACGCAAGACACCTGCTCCGCAAGTGGCCAAATCACAGCCCAAGTCTCGGCATGAGACCACCGAGGTCGGCGCGGAGCCTCCCGTTCGACAGACATCCAAGACTAAGCCACCGGTCCCCGCAAAGCCCGAGATCGCTCGGCAAGTCGATGTGACCGATGACCCGTGGGCCGATGAGCCCATCGGGCAGCCGAAATCGAAGTCACACCCGGTCATCCAACCGGGTTCCACTGCCAGCCGATCACCTCAGCCGAATGTCGCCGGGGAGCCAGCCACTGACGACGAGTCAATCGCCTCGGACAACGACCGCCAACCACCGCAGGGTGTGTCTGAAGAAGAGATCGAAGAGCTGCTCGACCTCGACGAGGGAGAGATCAACTGGGGCGACGATCTGGAGGAAACACAGACCGCCTCAGCTGAGGAGTCGCTCTCCTCACCCGCAGAGACCGTCGAGATCGCGGAGTCTGAGTTTGAGGCTGGCTTAGATCTGCCTCTGGTCGACTTGAGTCTGGACGACAGCGAGGAGATGAGTCCACCCGACGTGGCAGAAGACAGTGCTCCAGAGTCCGAGGCTGTGGACGAGGCCTGGCACATCCACGAAGCCACTGAAGAACCGACCGGCGAATTGGCCATTGTGGAACAGGATGAGATCCCTCTGCCTGCTGAGGAAGAGTTCTCACCTCCGGTGATGTCGAACACGGACGAAGCGTCCGATGTCGTCGAGCCTGAATCGGTCGAACCCATTTCGGTCGCATCCGACTCCCCGGATGTCCCGTCCCTGTCCAGCCCAGACTGCGAGCCGTGGGTCTATGCCCAGGTGATGAAGCTGGGGTCTCCGGATGCCGAAGTCCGCAAAGAAGGCTTGACTCATCTGGCCGACATGGGCAGTACGGGTCGACAGGCGAGCCTGGCGGTACGGGTGCTGCTGGAAGATCCCGATCCGCTAGTCCAAGCTCACGCCGCCTGGGCCTTGTGGGTCATTGAAAACGATCCCTGGGACAGCGTCGCCACATTGAGGCCGCTGCTCGACCAATCCAATCCCGATGTCGTCGAACTGGCCTGCTACATGCTGGGTGATATCGGCGTCCAGGCGGAATCCGCCACCGATGCCCTCGAACTGCTCCGCGATCACGCCGACGGAACCACCTGCATCCACGCGGCCGAAGCTCTCATTCGCATTCACGGCGTTGATGACAAATCCCTGGCCATCTTGACGAACGCTGTGAAATCTCGCGACAGCGAAGAGCGCTGGATCGCAGCTGTGGCGCTCGGGCGTTGCCGGGGCACGAAGTCCGCGGGGGCAGTCGCCGCTCTGACGGTGGCACTCAAAGATGTGGATCCGGAAGTTCGGAGTGCTGCGGCGTTGAGCCTGGGTGGGTTAGGTCCAGACTCGCTGACAGCCAAGCCGGAACTGGAGCGAGTCGCCCGCATGGACGATCCGCAGGTGCGAGACGCCGCCCGCGCGGCGCTGGCGTGTTTGAAGCGGTAAGTGCAGGGCTTCCGTGGTGGCAAGCACTGGGGAAAAGCGAGTGCCTTGTCAACGCTTGGAATTGGGGGAGAGCCTCGCCCGCCCGAGGGAGGCGAACCCACACATCCAAGCCTCGTCAAGGCACTCGGGGAAGGTGCTGCGGCAGATTGTGTCCTCACGCCACTGGGGCAACCCCGGTGGCGGGGTGGCGAGAGGGGAAGATCAATCTCCATTGTGCCACTGCCGCATTTGAGACACGGCCTACTTCAACCCCGTGGTTGTGATCTGTGAGCCGCCGAGGGTCTGCCGGGCGTTGGCTCCCTGGCCAGCGGTCGGCTTCTGGAGGAACTTGGGCAGGATCACTCCGTCGTAGAAGTTGATGTTGGGCTTCTCGCTGGCCTTACGCAGCACCCCCTCGATGTTCTCGCCCTTCTTCAGCCACAGCATGCCGGGGACGTTGCTGCCGCTCGCGAACCAGGCCGAAGTCCCTTGATACACGAAGCTGAGTTGGGTGAGGTATTCCTGGACCTTGTAATCGCCGGAGTGCATGTACGAGATGTCGCGCTCCTTCGGTCCCGTGACTGTGGCCACGAGCGAAATGGTCCCGGTGTCAGCGACCGTACATTTCAATTCGGCGAGCTTCTTGACCAGGGCTTCACGGACGTGTGCCTGGTCAGCTGCCGGCACACCCGCTACATCGATCTTCACGACCGTTCCCTCGCGGAACACGAACAGGTCTGGCTGAGTGAGGGCCTTGGCCAGGAGATCGCGGGCTTCCTTGTGGGGCAGTTCCAGTGCGAACAAGGCTCCCGAGGCATTGTGGGCTCCCAGGGCACCCAGCGTGTACTTCCCGATCTGGATCATCTGCTCGGCCCCATTGTATTCCCAGAGCTTCAGTTGATTCTCCAGATCAATGACGTACTTGTTGCCCCCGAGCAAGAAGTTATCCTCGGGGAACGCGATGCCCCAGTTGAGTTGCAGTCCCGGATTGTCGAAGTCGTACAGCATCTTTCCGGTCGCCGTCTCCCAGACCAGCACGCGACTCTGCGAGATGCAGGCCAGCCGCTTCCCCGAAGGACTGAACGCCGTGATCGGCCACGTCAGCTTGTTGGGGGTGCCCGCAATTCCGATGACCTGGCGGCTGGCGATATCGAACAGGCCGATCTTGTCGCCGGTGCAGAACCCGAGCGTCTTGCGGTCCCCGCTCAGACAGGGTTTGGCTCCACCCACAGTTTCAAAGTGCCACAGCGGCTTGGCGGTCGTCAGATCCCAGAAGGCGACCTTGCCATTTCCACTACAGGTCAACAGATGGTCGGCATCGACGAAATCGGCCCAGACCACGTCCCGATTCGGTTTCCAGTCATCGTCATACGGCATCCAGGAGAGCGTCTTCTGCACGGCCTTGCCCTTGAGGGTCCAGAGTTCCAGAACCTCTTGATTGCCCGACCCAAAGCCGTCATGCCTCATGAGAATCTGCTTGCCATCATCGTGCATTGCGATGGGAGACATCAGTGCCTGGGCTGTGGCGATATTCGCGGTCTTCCCAGTTTGCAAGTCGCACATCACCAGCCGGACGTTGGAGTCCTTTTCGTCGCGTCCCAGTCGAAAGCAGACGACCGCTTTCTGGGCCACCGCATTGGCTGCCATGCCAGCAGTCTTCTCGAAGAAGTCGGTCTTGGGAGGCAGGACCACCGACTTGGGTTTGACTGCGAATCCGGGATGCGGGGCGACTTCTGCCTTCCACTCTTCGGGACCATCCAGGAGGATCGCTTCCGAGTCTGTCCAATCGACGGTGACGTTCCGGGTTTGACCGGGAGTCATCGCTTCGCCTTCCCCGGTCGCGGGCTGGAACGGGTCGTCCCCTTCCGTCTTGAACGGGTTCTCGGCGTCGAGCGTCTCAACGTACGTCTTGTCCGCCGCGCTGAGTTTATTCAGCTCGATCTCCATCTTCTTCCCGGTCTTGAGTTCGAGCTTGACCTTGGTCCCCGCCATTCCGGCGTACTTGCCTTCCATCTGGTGCTTGCCAGTGGAGTCGGTCCAGATTCGCGACTCCTCCGCCCAGGAGATCCCTCCCAGTGCCAGCAGCAGTGTGACCACACCAGTCACGGCGAACGAGCCACGAGCCAGATTTGGAGTCATCGGAATCTCTCCCAGGAGCCACGAGGGGACAGCAGACGAATACGTACTTACGCAAGTAAGGTAGTCAGGGGGATCGGTCCACGCAAGTAAACAACAGACACTCCACGCGGAAGCCGACAGCATTTCTCAAGGGCCTGCGGAATCAAAGCCGGACCACGGATGGAGAGCGACTCGCGTGGGTTTTGATTCAGGCCGTGGAATCGACTGGCGGGACTCCTGTCGGCTTCGGCGCGGAGTGTCCAAAATACAGACAAATGTCGAGTCACGCACAAGCGCGGGAACCACCCCGACAAGCGGGGGTGGGATTTGTCGGAAACGTCTTCCGGGCCATTCCGGAATGCCCGAGGTGAACAAAATTATGAAGAGGCCCCCCACATGCATGACCCCACATGGTCGGAGGCATTGATTTCCAGTCGATTCGCCATGTCCGCGAAGTGCGTCTCGCACTCCAGCCTCCCCAGGGAGAGAGCCCCCAATCAAGCATGGACAAAGGCACGAGTCCCTGTCGGGAAAGAGGGTACAGAGTCGGATCCCCCGAATTGGCATGATCCGAACCGGCCCTCCGTCCGTTACCTCTGGTGTCGTCCCCCCTCCTCTGGAGAGACTCACACCATGTCACTACTGATCCAGATCGTCATCGGAATGGGAGCCAGCCTGGTCTTCGGTTGGCTGATCGTCTCGCACGCCTCGCCTCCAGAAGCGCGGGTGGCGTCGCAAGATGATGTCATCCACCCCCACAATGCGTATCAACTCGGTTATCTGGTCGGCATGACTGGCGGTGCTGTCACGGATGTGACTGTGATCCGCGATGCCCTGGAACTGTTCGAGCAGACGCACGGGTACCAGCCGACGCTCCGCGACGCGGCTCTGGTGGTCGGGCTGATGCACGCGGAGCGGTAGTTCGGTACTCAGAGAGGCGGGTGCATTCGCCAATTGGCGGACTCCCGCTCTCTCCGCCCCCTCTCCCCACAGTCACGCCACCCCGAAAGTCACGCAGACAGTGGGGAGAGGGGGCAGAAACATGCCACTGCCTACAATTCTGCTGCACACACCTTGTGCGATGCCCCCCACTGACGGGCGACCTGCCAGCGGTTTCTCGCTACCATGCGAGGCACACGCCCCCACTCCGGGTGGGGGACGATCGAACGACACCGGGTGGATTTCGCATGTCGACGGGGCGGGCTCTTCAACAGGTTCTTCGCAGCTGGCACTCCGCTGGGTTGAGCCATGTGCAGAGAGTCGCACCGCTCGCGGTGGAGACCGCGAGTGTTGTGCCCGTGGCTGCGGCCTCTGCTCCGCCATCTTCTGTTGAGGACGACCAGACCGATATGGCTCGCAAGTCCAGTGCCTCGAAGGCCGCCCCCAGTCTTGAACTCCCGATCATCGCCGTGGCTCCGGAGGTCGCTCAGAAGGGGAGCCGAGAGAGCCGGTTGGCTGCATTGGCCGCTCGTGTCGCCCAATGCACGCGCTGTCACGAGTTGGCCACGACTCGAAAGCAAACGGTATTCGGCGTCGGCAATCCCAACGCCCGCGTGATGTTCATCGGCGAGGCCCCCGGAGCCGACGAGGACGAACAGGGTGTACCGTTCGTCGGTCGCGCGGGCCAGCTCCTCACCAAGATTATCGGGGCCTGCGGCTGGACGCGCGAGGAGTTATACATCTGCAACATCCTGCGGTGTCGCCCCCCGGACAATCGCCCTCCCGCACCGGATGAGGCGCACAATTGCCGCGAGTACCTCAATGGCCAGATCGCGATCATTGACCCCGAGTACATCGTCTGCTGGGGATCGACCGCCGCTCAAAACTTACTGGGCAGCGTCGAGACGATTGGCAAAATGCGCGGACAGTTCTACACACATGGCCGTGCCAAGGTGCTGTGTACCTATCACCCGTCGTACCTGCTGCGAAGCCCCGAGGCCAAGAAGCCGGTGTGGGAGGACATGAAGATGCTCATGGCCGACATGGGGCACACGCCGCCTGGGGACAGATGAGAGACGAGAGAGTAGAGACGAGAGCCAGTAAGGAGCTGTCCCGAAATCGATTCCGGTTTTCGTCGTTGGACGGACTTCCAGTCCGTCCAATCAAAGACGGACTGGAAGTCCGTCTTACGTTTGCAAATCCTCCTCATATTCCGGGACAATTCCTAAGTGCTCCACACCCTATCTTCACCCCCCCCTATCTCCCCCGCTTCATACACACCAAACCCGCGAGCCCCGCATGTCCCCGGCCTCCGACATCCGCTACCTGATCCTCCAGCGCGGCTCGGCCCGACTCCAGGTCGTCGAGATTCGACCCGGTCAGCGGGTCACCATTGGCCGCACTCCCGGCAACACGCTGGTGGTCCCCGACCGCAAATGCAGCCGCGTCCACTGCGAGGTGTTCTGCGGGAACGGAACGTGGTACGTCCGCGATAACCAGAGTCGCAACGGAGTGTTCGTCGAAGGGGCCAGGATCGATGGCGACACCGTCGTGCAGACCGGCCAAACGATCTCGGTCGGCGACTTCACGATCCAGATGACGGCGATCCATCCGGAACAGACCCCCGTCGAGGGGCTGGGGAATTCGCTCTCTTCATCGACGGAAGAACAGGACGGATTCGCCATCATCGAACGTAAATCGATGACGCAGTACAACACCCCCGAGGGCGTGCAATCGACGCGCGTCGGCCCGTTGGGAGCTGCCGATCTGTTTCAGTTGTCGCAGTCGATGCAGGTCGCCGATGACATCGAAGCCCTGGCGGATATCACGCTCGACGGGCTGCTGCGCGTAATCCCAGCCTCGATGGCGGCACTGTTACTACTGCCCGAGGAGGCCGAGGTCGCCGATCCAAAACTCCTCAAAGTGATGGCCATGCGGGTGCCCGATCACCAGCCGAAGGAGCTGCGGTTCTCGTCCTACTTATCGGAGCAAGTGTTTCGGTCGCGGGAGGCAATCCTGGCCCACGATGTGTCGCAGAACACGTCGCTGGCTCGGAGCAAGAGCCTTGAAATCCTGGCCGCCGAGAGCGTGGTCTGCGCCCCGATTCGCCTCGAAGGCCGTCCGATCGGCGTGATCCATCTGTACTCGACTTCGGTCACCGACCCGCTCGACAGTCGGCAT
>JAYTWO010000074.1:0-51555 GCA_043743415.1 Planctomycetota bacterium | reverse complement strand
AGGTTGCGGACACGTCTACCCGAGGAATGAGCAGCCGCGCTGCAACTGTCACGGCGGTGAGGCCCACCACGCTCCGCCCCCCGCGCCTCACCACGCTCCTGACAACCGTCCCCACGATGGTCCCGACCGCGAGCCAACCCCCGTCGACAGCGACCCCCCTCCGCCGCACGCGCGGTAGTACGTCGCCAAGAGCAAGCACCCCGCGAGCCTCCGGCACTGAGCCGGAGGCTCGTTTGCGTCTTTTGTAAATATATTATCCACTGGCTTGTGTGCTCGAAATACTCTGGTATCATTCCCTCGCCCAAGAGGCATACGTTCTTTCAGAATCCGGCTTCCTTACAGAGTCGCGTCACTCTTACCGCAACGGTCAAATCGACCGGGGCGTGATCGTCGTCAGACGATTCTCGCATCCAATCATTGCATTGGTTTAGCGAGCGCTTCAGGGGTGATGTGGCACGCTTCAACGTGTCACATCGAGACTATTTTGACGCTTAGTGGGTGGGCTTGTGCTCTCTCACGAACCTGTCGCGACTACTTTCAAGAGGAATATGCCAATGGCATGGACCAATGTGGAAGACTGTGTGGAAGCCGAGCCTCCCCGACCTTCAGTTGTGCTTCGGCAGGCTGAAGACCAAGCAATTGAGATTGCCGGTCTTCTTCGCTCCTGTCGAGGTGAACTTGAGATTCGGATGGGCAAGGCGTCGGTCGAGGACGCGATCAATTCCGCTGACACAATCGCTGCTCTGGCAGCGAGCGGCAGGAAGGGTATCGCGGAGCATGCGAATATCATCATGGACAGCGTCGAGGTTCTCCTCGCAATTCTGGAACATGAAGTGAATTGCATGCTAGCCAAGACGGAATAGCGATGGCTGCAGGACCATTACCCTTACAAAGTGTCACCAAGGCTTCATGCCATGACTGTAGAAGTTGGCAACACCCTGCGAATGATTCGCGAGGCAAAGGAACTTAAGCTGAAAGATGTCGCGTTTGCGGCAAAGATCAGCATGCCGTTCCTGACCTTGATCGAGCAGGGTCGTCGCCAGCCCTCATTGACCGTATTGCGAGAACTTGCCACAGCACTCCGAGTGCCTTTTGAAGCGTTGATCTTGGTTTCGCAGCCAACAGGTGGCACAATGCAGTCCGCTGATTCTGTGGCAAATAGAATCGTAGAGTCACTCAAGAGACTCAAGAGCATGCAGGATGCGCTGAAAGAGGAACTGGAGTCTTGTAATGGCGATCCCAACTGAATTTCGAATCGTCAGTCCCAGTAAGATTGCCGAAGCTGTCGGTGTACCACTCAGTGACCTGTTTGCAATGGCGGGTGACACATCTCGCCTGTACAAGCCGACAGAGATACGCCTGACAAAATCTGGTAAGGAACGCGAGTTGGATGTCCCGAAGCCGGTTTTCAAGAGGCTGCTAAGAAGGCTGCACCAGTACATTCAGAAAGCTGGATGGTATAGTCCCGCAGCTCATGGCGGAGTCAAGAAGAGGTCAACGTTTACCTCAGCTGATCGCCACCTTGGCCGAAATGTGCGGATCACGAGAGACATCTCATTGTGTTACCCAAATGTGAAAACGGAAGCACTTCGTGAATCGCTCAAAAAGAGAGGTTTCCGGCCTGATGTCGCCAGATTACTATCTGGTCTCCTGACTTGTCTCGGGCGAATTCCACAGGGGGCTCCGACAAGCGGCGATGCTCTAAATCTGTTTCTCTGGAATCTTGACCTCTTGATGATCGAGCATTGCGGCCAGAACATTTCGTACACTCGATTAGCCGACGACCACGTATTGAGTGGAGATAACCAACGAGAAGTCGAAGCCGCAGCTGAATTTCTCGAAAGCCTGCTGCACGCTCATGGACTGTCAATCAATGAGAAGAAGAAAGGCGATGATGGACTTAAATTGGCTTCACAGCTTCAGTGTGTGCATTCAATCGCAGTCAATCATCCGCTGAAGACAAGCATTCCAAGAGATCGTGTAGCACAATGGAGAGGGTTTGCTGAGAAGTACGTTGGTGCAGCGAAATGTGTCTCAGCTGGCACTCTTTGTCTTGTGGCAAAGAAACGCCAAACGCTCGATGGTTATATCAACTACTGCTCACAAGCTGGTATTTCGCCATCGAAGCACTTCGCATTACTTGCAGCTCAGGGAGACAAGTTTGTTTTTGATATATTTCGGACGGAAGGTGTGACGCGATCAACCAAATCCAACTGGTGGCGAAATAAGTCCAGAACGCTTGAACTTGCCGAGCGATGGAAGCATTTGTTGTCCCGCAAAACTGCATGAACGAGAAAACTGATGCGGCCCTTCGAGTGGCATCGCAAAGTGTTGTTCTTGGAGTATTGAGCTAAATGTCTTGTGGAACCTCACGCCAGCTTCGCCATGACCCGCTCGCTAATCAACCGCCCGATGTTGAGCGAGGCAGTCGCGGCCGGGCTGGGGGCGTTCTGGAGGGAGACGACGCGCGGGCCTTCGAGGATTAGGAAGTCATCGACGAGCGCCCCATCCGGGGTCAGGGCTTGGGCTCGCACGCCTGCCGGAGCGGGGTCGAGCATGTCGCTCTGTACAGCTGGGATCAGCTTCTGCAACGCCGCAACGAAGGCGGACTTGTTCCACGACCGCCACATCTCGGCGGCCCCGGCTCGCCAGTGCTTCCAAGCCAGCTTGCGGAATCCCGCGTTGCACAGTGTCTCTGTGAAGTCGCCGAGCGAGAAGTCGAACTTGCTGTACCCCTCGCGGCGAAAGGCTAACACCGCGTTTGGTCCGCACTCGACGCCTCCGTGGATCATCCGCGTGAAGTGGACGCCCAGGAACGGAAACTCCGGGTCGGGCACCGGATAGATCAGATTGCGGCACAGGTGTTGAGCCTCCGGTCGCAGCGTGAAATACTCGCCCCGGAACGGGACGATGCAGGCTGTCGGATGACACCCGGCCAGCTCCCCCACGCGATCCGCTTGCAGGCCGCCACAAGTCACAATCACGCGCGACGTGAACTCGCGCCCGTCCTTGACGCGAGTCATCACCTCGTCGCTGCGCTGCTCGATGGCCACGACTTCGGCCCCGGTGAGTACCTCGCCGCCTGCCTGCTGAATCTTCTCGGCCATACGCCTGGCGACCTGCTTGTAGTCGACGATCCCCGCCTCGGGGACATGCAAGGCCCGCACCCCGTTGACGTGCGGTTCGAGTTGCCGTAATCGTGGCAGATCGATCAACTCGCACCGCACCCCGTTGGCGATCCCGCGTTCGTAGATCTTGAGCAGCTGTGGCACCTCGGCCTCGCTGGTCGCCACGATGACCTTGCCGCAGATATCAAACGCGATCCCCTCGGCCCGGCAGAACTCGACCATTGCCAGCCGACCCTCGCGACAGTTCTGCGCCCGCAGCGTCCCCGGTCGGTAATAGATCCCGGAATGCAACACCCCCGAGTTGTGCCCCGTCTGGTGCTGCGCGACTTTCGCTTCCTTTTCGAGGAGCGTGACCTTCAGCGCGGGAGTCTGTTCCAACAGCTTCAGCGCCGTCGCGAGGCCGACTATGCCGCCGCCAATGATGAGTGCGTCTTGTCGCGGCATGGGGTGGGGTTCCTGGTGGATTCGCTGGTGGCGACTGCTTCCAGTATATCGAATGGCGGTGTCACAGCGTGTGTGTATCTCAAATGTCGGCTAGACGAACCGATTCACCACGGAGAAATAATTGGCGAGCGGGGTGGCGTCAGCCCCCCGAGTCTTTCCCGCGAGTCAGATGAGAAATTCATGATTCATGTCGTTGTGTGAGCTGTCGGTCTTGCTCGACCTGTTCAGAGTGATTGGACGCTCTCATCAGCAAGGATTGCTGAGCTGTTCTGAGCGTTCCACGTTTGACTGCCACTCACTCGGAGGGCTGACGCCACTCCGCTCGCCCTGTTTCGAATCACCGACTTATACGAAGCACACACGGGCGTTCCAGGACAGCCGCCCGCGCCCTCTTCCCTTCCGCTCCTCCGCCCTCGGGCGTTAGGCTGCAACCCTCTGCACGCCTCACCGCACTCACAGTGAAAGCCGGTCCATGCCCGACACCGCCACACCTGTCCAGTACCGCACCGTTCCGGAAGTCACCCCTGGCATGCCGTCGGGGATTCCGTTCATTGTGGGGAACGAAGCGGCGGAGCGGTTCAGCTACTACGGAATGAGTGCGATCTTGTTCGCGTTCATGACCAAGTACATCACGGACGCCAGTGGGGCGAGTGCTCTCATGCCCAAGGAGGAGGCGACCGCCTGGGTCCACACGTTCAAGGCGGCCAACTACTTCTTCCCAATCCTCGGGGCGATTGTGGCCGATGTGTTCTTCGGGAAGTACCTGACGATCATGTCGCTGTCGATGGTCTATTGTGCCGGGCATCTGGTGCTGGCGTTTCTCGATGCCCACACCGGGATTGACCCGAAGATCCTGCTGGGCAGCGGGCTGTTTCTGATCGCGCTGGGGTCGGGAGGGATTAAGCCGTGTGTCTCGGCTCACGTCGGTGACCAGTTTGGCCCGACGAATAAGGATCTCCTGCAAAAGGTGTTCGGCTGGTTCTACTTCTCGATCAACTTCGGCTCGTTCTTCTCCACCCTGCTCTGTCCGTGGCTGTTGAGCCATCCGAAGTTTGGCCCGGCTTATGCTTTCGGCATCCCGGGCATCTTCATGGGGCTGGCCACGCTGGTCTTCTGGCTGGGACGATATCGCTATGCCCACATCCCCGCTGGCGGGTCAGAATCGATCAAAGAGACCTTCAGCCCGGCGGGATTGCGGGCGCTGGTGGGATTGATCCCGCTGTTCCTGTTTATCGCAGTGTTCTTCTCGCTGTATGACCAGACCTCGTCGCGTTGGATCGCCCAGGCGAACTTAATGAACCGTTGGATTAGCGTGCCTCTGTTCGGACTCATCCAGATCGACGAAAGCCAGATTCAGGCGATTAACCCAGTCCTGGTGATGGCCATGATTCCAGTCTTCACGATCTTTGTCTTTCCCCTGTTCGGCAAGTCGGCCACTCCGCTGCGGAAGATCGGGACCGGGCTGTTTCTCATCGCCCTCTCGTTCGCGATGACGGCGGTGTATGAGATCTGGCTGCAAGCCGGGCAGTCGGTTCACTTCTACTGGCAGCTCGCCGCCTACTTCGTCCTCACCGCTGCCGAGGTCATCTGCTATGGGACCGCACTTGAGTTCTCGTATACCCAGGCCCCGCCGAAGATGAAGTCGCTCATCATGGGGCTGCTTCTGCTGTCGATCTCACTGGGTAATGTGATGACCGCCGGGTTCAACCACTGGCTCTCGTCACTGCCTGCGGAGTCCAAGAAGCTGTTCGAAGGCCCGAACTACTACTGGTTCTTTACCGCTTGCATGCTGATCACAGCGCTGCTCTATTTGGTCTGGTCGCCGTTCTATCGGGGGCAGACGTATGTGCAGGGGGAGAGTGAAACACCGGTATAAGTGGATATCCGGTAACACGCTCCGTAGCCACCTTCGCCAGAAGGTGGGCGAGCAGTCTCGGCGTTCGCGAGGGTCGACAGACTTCCGAAGGGGGGCCGGTCGCCACCGGAAGTCGTCCTCTGTGTTCGAACGCGGGTTGCGGCAGCCCACGTTCTTGCGAACGTGGCTACGGCGCTACCGCCGATCCGTCACCGCGTGGCAGGCCAGACAGGACTGCGTCATCTGGTGGCCCGTTATGCCTGTCGGACGTGAGTCGTCCCGGTACAGGCAGACCGTCTTCGAGTGGTGGACCGCCGGACTCAGAATCGAAGATGGATTCAGCGCGAAAGTACTCCACACCAGCCCAGCCCCCAGCACCACAGCTGCGGCGTAACTCCAGAGGCCGCTCCCCCCCCGACGCAGGGTCGGCGTCGAGACCGTCAATCGCCGGGCGGCCTGCGTGGCGAGTTCAGTTCCCTCGGATGCGACCTCCCAGGGATTCACGTTGCGTGAGGCACTGGCGTCGGCCTGGAACATCCCCAGCGCGGGCTCCAGCGTGGCCTGCATCTCACAGCAACGCGGGCATCCGGACAGATGCACCAGCAGTTCCCGATCGCTCGCGCGACGCGGGCCGGTCAGCACATCAAACGCTTGATCACAGTTCATGACTTCTCTCCGGATGAAGCCCCTGCTCGGGGAGCGTCCGCTTCTCGACCAGCCCACTCGGACAACCGCTCCAGGCCATTCCGCACCCGCAACTTGGCCCCGCTGACACTGCTCTCCATCGACGCGGCGATCTGGTCGTAGCTCAAATCGCCGAAAAATCGGAGTCGTAGGGCATCCGCTTCCGCCTCGGGGATCAGCGACAACCAGTGGTCCAGTTGCTCGCGGTCTTCGGCGGGGTGGCTCAGTGACGGCGTCGGGCGGACCTCGAAGGAGGCCGCCTCGCGAACCTGCCGTTTGGCCAATCGCTCGCGAGTGCGCCGCACGAGATTCAGTAAAATCGTCCAGACCCAGGTGCTGAACGCGAACGTGGGGTCGTAGGTCTGGCGGGCTTGGAACACGGCCAGAAAGGTCTCTTGGACGACATCCTCGGCCAACTGCCGATCTCGCAACGAACTTTCCGCAAACCGCAGCAGCCGAGGGCGAAACCGGTCCACCAACTCAGCGAAGGGGACATGGTCCCCCGCTTGTACTCGCTGCATCAAATTCTGGTCGCGATCCGCCATCAGTGGCCTTGAGGAGGGTGACGTTTGACCCGTCACACGCATTTGAGTGTACCGATCTGGCCCAGCCCGTGCGAGAGGGAGGTGGGGCATCCGTACCCAGTCCAGTGTACACGGCAGTCAAGGTGTACCGGATATACCGCCAGTCAGGCATGGCCAGCGGATCAGCGTCAGTCTGTCGGGTGGGGTGGTGCCGACTCTGTGGAAGGTGCGGACCGCAGAACCGCTGTTTCAGGGCGGGAAGGTGCGGTCGGCGTATTCCGCTCATTGAGGCCAATGGGCATTCGCGATAGAGAGAGACGATACGGAGCAACCACTCCAAAGTGGGGTCGCAGAATTCGTAAGAATTCTGCCGACCATCCATTTGTGACGTAGCACCCGTGCTTTGCGATTCCTCGTTGAGGGCAGAATTCTTACGAATTCTGCGACCCCACTCGCCCCTGACCTTCGGTGAACCCGCGATGACGTGGCACACAACGTTACCAACGATCGGCTGGTGTGCGGTCGGCCTCTTGCTGGCGGGCTGCGAAACAACCAGTCGCTGGATCGACGATCGAGTCGATGCACGCCCGCCCCACCGGGAAGTCCTCGTCGCGGATACGGGGTCATTGGCCGCGCCCCGGAGCCTGCGTGCATCCCATCCCCCGGTGGTCGAGGTCGAGATCACGCCGGTGGCCAGCGAGCAGTCTGCCCAGACCCAGGAAGTCGCGACGCTGATTCCGGTGGAAGATGCGGAGGCCGTGGAGACCGTGGACACGCCGATCGAGTCCGTGGTCAGTCCCTCGCTCACATTGGCTACGCTGGAGCAGATGGCCCTGGAGAACAATCCGGCCATTCGCCAGGCCACCGCCTCCGTCTCGAAGGCCACCGGCTTCCGCGATCAGGTCGGCCTCTACCCCAATCCGACGCTGGCCTACAGCGGTCAACAACTGGGAGATGCCGGGACCGACCAACACATGCTGACACTCTCGCAGGACATCGTCACCGGCAATAAGTTGGGGTTGAGTCAACAGGTTCTCAGTCAAGCGGTGCAGGCTCAACTCTGGGAAGTCGAAGCCCAGCGGCAACGTGTGCTGACCGATGTGCGGACGATGTATTACGAGGCCCTCGCCGCTCAGCGCCGACTGGCCCTCGCCACGGAATTCCAAGTCCTCGCCGCCAAGGGCGTCCGCGTTGCGGAAAGTCGCAAGGCTGCTCTGGAGGGCTCCCAGCCCGAGATCCTGCAAGCGGAGATTCAGTTGCAAGAAGTCGAACTCCAGCAGCAGCAGGCTCAATATGAGTTGACTGCGGCCTGGCAGGTGTTGACCGCGCTGGTCGGTCTGCCGGACCTGTCGCTGGCCTCCCTGGAGGGGGAGCTGCCGACGACTGCGGAGGCCCGCGATTGGGACGCCGTCTATGAAGAATTGGCCTCCCGGAGTCCCGAACTCCACGCGGCGCGTTCTCGAGTCGATCGAGCCTCGGCGAACCTCTGCCGTCAGGATGCCCAGGCGATTCCGAATATTCAACTGGGGTTGGGGGTCGGTCGGGATCTGGGCACGGGCAGTGATTTTGCTCAAGTGGGAGTCGGCATGCCGTTGCCGGTGTGGAACCGCAACGAGGGCAACATCTCGGCCGCCCACGCCGAATACTGCCGCGCGACCCAGGACTACCAGCGACTCCGCATGTCGCTTCAGGCGCGGCTGGCCCGAGCGGCGAAGGAGCACGATTCCGCCCTCGCGGCCGTCCAGCGCTACGAGGGGCAGATTCTCCCCAAGGCCCAGCAGAGCCTCACGCTGTCCGAGCAAGCCTACGCCGCAGCCGAGTTCGATTTTCTGCAAGTGTTGACCGCGCGGCGGACCTATTTCGAATCGAACCTCAAATCGGTGGACGCCCGCCGTCAGTTAGCCCAGGCGAGCACGCTGATCCAGGGGCTGTTGCTGTCGGGCGGGTTGTCCGAGACGGTCGATACGACCGAGGATGATGGCCTGCGCGGGCATGCACTCAGCGGGCAGTGATGACGAGCGGTGTCACTTCGCTCACTCAAACTGCGACTTCCGGCGCAACAGATGGTGATAGTGCTGCGCGAACCGGTGGGCCTCATCGCGGACGAATTGCAGCAGCCGCAATGCGAAGGAGTGGCGGCTCAACTTGCGGGAGTCGGACTCGCCGGGGAGGAAGACTTCTTCTTGTTGTTTGGCCAAAGAAATCGTGAACGGCGGCTTGATGTCCAGAGCCGCGAAGGTTTCCATCACGGCGTTTAATTGTCCCTTTCCACCGTCGATTAACAAAAGGTCCGGGAACGGCTCGCCCTCTTGTTGCAGGCGGCGGAAGCGGCGGCTGACGATCTCGCGCAGGCTGGCGTAGTCGTCGACCCCTTCGACCGACTTGATGCGGAACCGTTTATAACCCTGCTTAAATGGGAGGCCGTCGATGAACTGCACCAGACTGGCCACCGTCTCGCCGCCTTGCAGGTGGGCAATGTCCATCCCCTCGATCCGGCGCGGAACCTTCTCCAGGCCAAACACCTTCTTCAACCCGTGCAGCCCTCGCTTCGGATCGACATAGAACGCCTCCGGTTGCAGATTATTCTCAAGGGCACTCTTCAGGCTCTGGTCGACATTCTCTAACGCTTTAATCGCATCGCGCAGCTTCCCCGCCCGCTCAAACCGCAGCTCTTTCGACGCAGCCAGCATCTCCTCTCGCAGTTCGTTCAAGAGGTCGGTCCCCTTACCATCCAGAAACAACGTCAACCGCCGGATGTCTTGTTTGTAGTCCTCTTTCGAGATTCGCAGATTGCACGGTGCCGTGCATTGATTAATACTCGCCAGCAGGCACGGACGGAACCACCGCCAGCGCTGGTCCCCGTCCTCAATGTCCAGTCCGCAGTTCCGGAACTTAAACACCTTCTGCAATACCACAATCGTCGCCCGCAGCTTCTTCGCATTGGGAAACGGGCCGTAGAGTTTCACCCCGCTGCTTTCTGGTTGGCGAGTGAACTCAACGCGAGGGAAGTCTTCGTTCGTCGTGATTTGCAGATACGGGAAGGTTTTATCGTCTTTGAGTTCCTGGTTGTATTTCGGCTGAATGTCTTTAATCAGCCGCGATTCGAGCAGCAGTGCGTCGACTTCGCTGTGCGTCTGGATGAAGTCGAGGTCGATGATCTCCGGCACCCAGACGGCTGTGCGGCGATCCGCAGCCGCCGCTGATGAAAAATAGCTTCCCGCGCGGCTGCGGAGGTTGACCGCCTTGCCGACGTAGATGACCCGAGCCTGGGCGTCCTTCATGAGGTACACACCGGGAGCGTCGGGGAAGGTCTTGACCTTCTCGCGCGGCGGGAGGGGAGGGAGGGAGGTGTCAGCCATCAGCGGTCAGCCCGAGGGGTACGTGCGTCGCTCTTGATGATAGGCAAATCGGCGGGGTGTCAACATCCTGTCGTGGGACGGGCACGTTGTGGGACGGGCACATTTGCCCGTCCGTGAGGTCGCCCTCCGACGGACGGGCAACTGTGCCCGTCCCATATACTGACGCCCACCGGCTCGCTGTCGAACTGTTCTTCTGCCTTTCCCTGTATTGCGATTGTCCGTACAATCCCTGACGAGGTCTTCCATTCCAATCCTCGCACCTCCCGGAGCGATTCCATGCCCAGTCCGCTGATGGTGCGCCTCGACGAGGCGAGCAAAGCACTCCTCTCCCAGGCGGCAGAACTCCGCAAGGTGAGCGTGAGCGACTATGTGCGAATGATTACCCTGGCCCAGGCCAAGCGGGAGGTGGCAGCGGCACGCGACCGAACGATCACGTTGTCTGCCGACGAACAGCTCGCCTTCTGGAATGCACTCCAGACCCCGGCCAAACTGACTCCCGCTCAGAAGAAACTGGGCAAGCTGATGCGAGGCGTGTCTTGAAAGAGATCTCGCTGCCGGACGGGATGTGCTGGGAGGGACTTCGTCGCGAACACCCCCGGAAGGGGTTCGATTGCGGCGAGCTGGCCGTCAACGACTGGTTGCGGACCACAGCTTGGCAGCATCAGACGAAGCATCTGTCGGCCACCAAAGTCCTTTTGGATGACAGTGGAGCCATTGCCGGGTACTACACATTGGCGATCGGCCAAGTCGATTTTAGAGACCTGCCCGCAGAGGTTAGCCGGACCTTGCCCCGGCGTGTACTCCCTGTGGCCGTGCTGGCCTGGCTGGGAGTGAGTTCGTCTCAGCAAGGCCATGGCCTGGGAAGTCTGTTGCTGGCTCAAGCACTGAGAGATTGCTACGAGGCGGGTCAGACTTTTGCTTTTGTGGCGGTGATTCTGGATGCGATCAACGACCGGGCCAAGGCGTTCTATGAGCGCTGGGACTTTGCAGAACTTCCAGGGCATCCTTACCGATTGTTTCTCTCGGTCGGACAGTTGGAGGTGCTGATGGCAGGCTGATGGCAGGTGTATTCGCCAATTGGCGGTACTCATCTCAGTCACCCGACGCGTCAGCGAGGGCCGAGCGTAGCGAGGAGTGCTCCCCAGAATCGTCCACGTCGGCTGAGTGACCTGAGAGGCTTCTGAGCGCCGAGCTCTCGCAGAAGGTCGAGAGACGTACGCCCTCGCTCACGCATCGGGTGACTGGGTCCGCAACCGATCTCGGCCTCTCGGGAAAGCTCTCGCCCAGATTACTCCAGTCAGCATCCCTGTACCGCCAATGGGTATATGCACTCGCTGATGGCGTTCTCGACCACTCTCTCTACCCCCCACGACCAGTCAGCGTATATCCTCCCGGTCGTTGTTCTCCCTTCCGCATCGGTGAGGTTTGCGTTGGCCAAAGATCTCCGACCCAGTTCGACTTCCGCCCCGGCTCCGGCCTCGGAACCCGATGAGTCCTCCGCTGCGGTGCGGTGGGCCGGGTGGCTCATCATCCTGCTGGGGATGTCGATGGCGACATCGCGGCTGTTGTCGACGGGACCGCTGAACAGTGCCAACGACCGGTCGCGGTGGTGTACCGTCTGGTCGCTGGCGGAGAAAGGGACCTATCAGATCGATGCCGCTCGCCAGAAAGTCGACCCGGGTTCCAAACAGAGTTGGGACACGATCGACCTTGTCAAGCACGAGGAACACTTCTATTCCACCAAGCCGCCGCTGCTGCCGTGGATCGTGACTCAACTGTATCGCGGGCTGAAACTGGCGACGGGCTGGACGCTTGATACGCATCTGCTGACGGTGACTCGCATTCTACTGTTCCTGATTAACATTGTGCCGATGACGATCGCGCTGCTGCTGTGGCGGGGGATGATCGAGGCGAAGACCCGCGACCCGCTGGCCCAACTGTTCGCGATCACGCTGCTCTCGGGAGGCACGCTGCTCTCTCCGTTTCTGTCGGTGTTCAACAATCATACGGTGGCCGCGACGGGCCTGATGATCGCGATCTGGGCGGTCGACCGGATTCACCGGGAGGTCCACGGTCAATGGGAGTTCGCGCTGGCCGGGGCGGCGTTTGGGTTCTGTGTCTGCAATGAGTTGCCGTCTGCGGCCTTTGTCGGGCTGGTGTTTCTGCTGCTGTGGAGTCAGGTGCCTCGCTCGATGTGGGTGCTGATGGTCGTGGCGTTCTGCGTGCCGGTGGCGATGTTCCTGTGGACCAACTACGACGCGACCGGTGGGTGGCGACCGTTTTACTCCTACTACGGCACCGAGAAGTACAACTTCATTCACGAGGGAACCCCCAGCTACTGGATGAACCCCCGGGGGATCGACGCCAACAAGGACGGGTTCGGGGTTTATCTGCTGCACTGCACCATCGGGCACCACGGCTGGTTCTCGCTGACGCCTGCGTTTCTGTGGACGCTGGTCGTGTGGGGCGTGCCGAAGATCCGCGAGGCCGGGGAAAACACCGGACGCTGGGCGTTCCTGACCGGCTGGGTCTCGGTGATCGTGTTTGCGTTCTACATGCTGAAGACCGAGAACTACAACTACGGCGGTGGCAGTGTCGCCCTGCGATGGATGCAGTGGCTGGCCCCGGCGTGGGTGCTGGTGATGCTGCCCGCGATCGAGGTGCTGGGGAAGAACCGCTTCGCGCGAGTGGCGATGCTGGCGAGCCTGGCAGTGTCGGTCGTCTTCGCGTGGTGTCCCAGCGATGGTCCCTGGAAGCAGTCGTCGCTCTACACCTTCCTGGAGAAGGCGGGCTGGATCGACTACAGCGACTCCAAGCCGAAGCTCCCGCGTCCCGTCTATAGCTGGATCTATACGCTCCCCGATGGAATGCAGGCTGATCCCGACTACTGGATCGAGTTGACGACCGACCCCGCGACGGGTGAGCGCGAGACGCTACGGATCAGTGATGGCGGCCCGGCGGGTTCCGCGGGGATGCCGCTGCGGCGGATCGACTTTTCTTGGAACGAGGGTCAAGTCAAAGAAACCATCTTCATCAACCGGGGTTCGTTCCTAGCGGGCAAGCCGGTCGCGGAGTGTGTCATAGTGGGGCCAGAGACCGCTCGTCCAGCCAAGGACGCGATCCGATTGATCAGCGGGCTGCCCACCCCGGCACCGTATTGGAGTTCGGCGATCCGCTACCTCCGCACAGCGATTCAGAAGGACGCCATCCAGTGTCAACAGGCGTACGGTTATGTCCAAGAGCCCAGCCGACACTACACCCGCAACGTCTGGCTCAGCGAACAGGTTCCGTTCGGAATCCTGCAGATGGAGATTGAGATTCGGGCCTCTCGTGGGGCTCTCCCGCATGCGGTCCAGAAGTATTGGATCTCGAAGGTGGGGAAGCAGATGGGATTCGGGAGTCGGGAGTAGGAGTGCATTCGCTAAGGAAGCCTTGTGGGGATTACGCTATTCTCTGGAGCAGAACTCGCGTGGACCAAGCGTGCCCAGTGGTCGCAGACCTCCGCAACTCGCCATCCCAAAGGCAGGACTGATGTCATCCCGTCCCCCAGTGGTCGAAACGATCGATGATGCCATGGCGGACATGCTGCGCGGCAAGACGGAAGTCGAGCGGTTGAAAATCGCGGGCCGCATGTGGCAATCCGCACGGGTCATTTTGCGAGCGGCCATTCGAGCGGAACATCCCGATTGGGACGATCAGCACCTCAACAGAGAGATCGCCTGCCGCATCAGCCACGGATTGGTCTCCCATGAGCGCCCCTGAACTCCAACCCTACCAACTGATGCAGATCGTGGCCGACTTCATGGAGGGGCAGGGAGTTTCCTATCGCGTGGTCGGCTCGATGGCCAGCATGTCGTATGGGGAACCTCGCTTCACGAACGATGTCGACATCCTGGCCGATCTCAAACTGGATGGCGTGGCTCCGCTTTGTGCCGCCTTTCCGCATCCCGATTACTACGTCTCTGAATCGGCAGCCAGAGAAGCCATCCTCCGCCGGCGGCAATTCAACATCCTGCACATCCCTTCCGGATTAAAGGTTGACCTCATCATCCCACCCGACAGCGACTTCGCCCGCTCGGAACTGTCGCGCGGTCGGCGACTCACCAGCGAAGGAGAATTCTCCGTATGGTTCGGTTCACCGGAGGACGTGCTGCTGAACAAGCTCATCTTTTACAAAAGCGGCGGTTCCGAGAAACACCTGCGAGATATCGCCAGCATGCTGAAGATCCAGGGGGACCGCATCGAGCGAACCTACATCGAGCGGTGGGCCACCCAGTTGGGAGTGCGGGCCGAGTGGCAACTGGTCTGCGAGCGGAGGCAGGAATGTGGAGATCATTAACGACTTAACGAAGCACAGTTCGACCTGCTCGCGAACTGTTCGAGGAGGACTCGCGTGCCTCGCTGCCATCGGCACGGTGGGGGGAATGCTTGGGGCTGCGCTGGCGTGGCTGATTCCCTCCGAGGTGTTTTCCGGGTGGGCCGTCGCGAGTGTTTCCCCCACCGATGGCTACGCACAGTTCGAGGCCCTGGGGATGGCTGAGGCAGTCCAGTGGGCCGCGCGGTGGCTCGGGCTGGTGATGGCCGGGCTGGGCCTCGTCCTCGGACGGCAGCGGTCGCGTGTGGCGCCGTGGATAGAGGGGGCGGTCCTGAACTTCTGGCGCGTCACCGACATGACTGCCGATGACTGCGCTCGCGCGTCAGCCAGTCCCCGGCTGGCGCGGACAGTCTCGACCCTCAAACGTGTCGCCATCCTTGCGACCCTCGTCCTCTCGTTGACACACTGGGGCCTGGCGATGCGGCAGCGGTTCCGCGACTGGCCGTACTATCGATTGAACGACGGCGACCAGATCCTTCCCAACATCAGCGACTCCAACCGCGAGGTGATTCGCTACCTGCAGAAGGCCACACCGGAGCAGTGCCGCATTCTCGTGCTGAGTGACCAGAAGCTCTTCTTTCTGTCGTACTATCTGCGACCCAGGCAGTTGTTCCACCGCATGCACCCAGCCGCTGAGCATCTGATCCCACGCGCCCATCAGGCCCGACAGTTGGCGGCGTATCGACTGGCCGACCTGCCGGCGGATGTCTGGGACTGCCAGCCGGATTATGTGCTGGAGTACTTCGAAGGCTCCGAATACGTCGACCCGGCCCGCACGACCGAGGACCGCGACTGGCTGGCTGCTTTTCGTCAGATGAAGCGCCACCCCGATGGAGTGCCACTGTACGTCGTCCGGCTGCGCCGCTGGCCGTTCACGGAGGTCCAGCCATGATGGGCTTCTTCGCGGCGATCATCGCGGTTGCGGGGGCGACACTGGCGGGTCGGGCACTGCTCTCATTCCTGGAACGTGTCCTCCGCGTGGGCCACACGGCGCGCCCTCGGGCCGAGGTGTGGGGTCTGTCGATCCTGCTGGGGATGGCCTTCACGGCGGCGGCGGCGTTCGTGTGGTCCGATCTGGGAGGCCCGCTCAATGCGAGATTTTCCTGGGGGCAGGCTGCGCTGGGCCTCGTTGCGGGGATGGTGACGATCATCGTGCAGCGACGCTCCGCCCCTCGCGACCTGGCACCGGCCCTCTCGTCTCCTCACGCCCCGGGAGCGCTGGCCCGAGCCTGCCAGATCGGGATCGGAGTGATGATCACGTTGGCCTTCGTGCAGACCCTGCTCACCCCGCAGCGTTTCTGGGACGAGCGGGCCATCTTCGCCATCAAGGCCCGCGTCCTCTTCGAGGCCGGAACCATCGACGCTCCCGAGCTGCGGCACCCCGACTTCGTGCAGTATCACCCGAGCTATCCGCTGCTGATTCCGCTGCTGGAGCGGCACGTCTACGCCCTGTGTGGCGAGGTCCAAGACCGCTGGGCCAAGGTCTGGTTCCCGCTGATGTACGCCGGGCTGGTCCTCAGCTTTGCGGGGGTGTTGTCTCGACGGCATTCGCCCGATGAGGGGTGGCTAATGGCCACACTCCTGGCCACGGTGCCGGTGCTGCTGCCAGACGACTACGGGTTCCTCTCGGCCCAGGGAGACGCACCGATGGCCTGTTTCCACGGGGTCGCGGTGTTGCTGCTGTGGGACTGCTTTCAAGCTCCCCCCGGCGGATCGCGCCGTCGCAGCTTGTTCCTTGCCGCATCGATCGCCGCCAGTGCCGTGTTTGTCAAGGACGAAGGGAAGGCCTTCCTGCTGGTCGATCTGCTCTCTTGGGGGCTGGCTCTGTTACTCGGGGGAGGTCGCCTGGGTGATGTTCCAGCGGGGGAGGGAAGGCTCCGCAGCGTCGGTCGCCATCTGGTCGCGATGGTCGCGTTCGCCCTCATCGCCGCCGTGTTACTCACCCCGTGGACGCTCCACCAGCGGACACTCCCCACCACGACGGAGATGCACTATTACGAGCGTCTGGATGCCGGGCGATTGATCGAGCGGCTGTCGACGCTGCGGTGGTCGATCCCGCATCTGCTGCACCGCATGTTCGGGGAGTGGCGGACATGGGGCCTGCCGTGGTGGCTGGTGCTGCTGGCGCTGGTCACCGCTCCACGTCGGAGTGTTGCGGGACCACAACTGTTTCTATTGCTCAATCTGCTGGGAGCGCTGGCGGCGTTCGTCGTGGCCGGGATGTTGGCACCTGCCGAACTGGAGGAGCACCTCGGCGGGTCGAGTTCGCGGTATCTGATGCAACTGGTGCCAGTGGCGGTCCTGTTCGTGGCTGGGGTCTGGGGCCGTGTGGGGCACGTGTCCGACGTGTCCGTGCCCCGCGCAGAATGCGAGTCGCGAAGCAACCTCGCCGCCGACTTTTGACGGAATCCCCCTCCAGACAAGGCTCTCAGCGGGCGATTTCTCCCCCGGTTCCCCGTATCCCTCTTGTGACATCTCCGCTGGCGACGTAAGTTGAACCAGTCGCGGATGATCGGTGACAAGCCCGTGTTGTGGCCCCGTACAGCGGGGCGAGGGAGTGACGAGTGTTGGATTGGCGAAAGTTCTGGCAACCGACCAAGACTGAGTTGCGGCAGTTCTGGGGGATCGAGTGGTCGACCGAAGGGTTGGTCGGGGCAGCGGTCCGTATCGACGGCGGTAAGGTCGCGCTCTCCCACACCTTCTCTGTTCTCTTCACCCAGGACCGCACGCCCGAACGCGCAGCTGCTGACATTGCCAAGGAGCTGGCCGAAAAGACGACCGCTCTGGGCCACAATGCCGCCTGCGTGGTGGTCGTGCCGCGCGAGACGGTGGTGGTCCGGCAACTCCAATTGCCGAATGTTCCGGCGGACGAGTTGCCCGCGCTGGTGAGCTTTCAGTCAGCTGCTAAGTCCTCGACTCCCACGACAGCGATCGCGGTCGATTTCGTACCACTTGGATCGCAAGATGACGGCCAGGCGGTGATTGCGGTCACACTCGATTCCGCCCGTGTGCAGCGGATGCGGGATCTGCTGGCCCGAGCCAAGTTGGAATTGGTCGGGCTGGAGGTGAGTCCGTTCCTGATTGCCGAACTGGTGGCGCGTGAGGAAGAGCGAGTCGGGACGCCGGATGTGCCGACGCTGATCGTGGCGCAATCGGGCGACCGGGTCGAGATCTCGATCCTCGACCAGCGTCGACTGATCGCCACACATGCGGTCTGGCTGCCGGAGGGGGACGCGGCACGGCATGTGTCGCCGCTGCAAATGGAGATTAACCGCTGCCTGATCTCGCTGGGTCAATCGCATCCGGGGGTCGAAGTCGATCAGGTGTACCTCGTCGAGGACGAGGAGGCGGACGAGGCGGTTGTGAAAGCCCTGCACGAGCGATTCGGGGCCAAGGTGCATCCGCTCGACTTCGACCGGTTCGATACGCCGATCCCGTCCAGGAACCGGCTCTCGTTTGTGGCGCTGTTAGCACGCGGGCTGGCCGGGGAGGCGGGGATCATCCCACGTGTGGATCTCGTCAACCCGCGTAAGCCTGCCGAGAAGCCCGACAATTCGAAACGCTATCTCGTCGCGGGCGGAGCAGCGGCCACGCTGCTCATCGGGGGAACGTGGTGGAACTTCAGTTCGCAGATGGCGAGCATGAACGAAGACATCGAAACCCTCATCACCGAGATCAACGACCAGAAGGCCGACATCACCAATGGGGCAGGGGATCTGGCGGCGGCAAAACTCCTCTCCACTTGGGGCGAAGCGGACCAGGACCAGTTGGCCGTCCTCGACCAATTTCACCAACTGTTGCCGGGGACCGACCGGCTGTACTTGACCGACCTCAAGTCGCTCCCGAGTACCGGCGCCAAGCTGCTGAAGGTGACGGGCACCGCGCGCGCGAGGAACCGGGACGACTCCAACGACCTCATGCAAAAACTCGCCGACGCCGGTTGGACCGTCAAGCCGACCACTCCGCAGGAGACTAAAAAAGACCCCGACTACCCGTGGCAGTTCACTGTCGAGGCCGAACTGCCTCGGCCCACAGAAGAGAAGCCTACGGCTGAGAAGCCCGCCACGGCCACAGCACCCGCCTCATCCTCCACCACCAACCCCAGCTGAACAGGAGACATCGCATGGAACGTCGCGAAAAATACCTGGCCGGTGGCTTGGGATCAGCTGTCCTGTTGTGGGGCGGAATGAGTGTGTATGACAGCCAGATCGGGGAGCCGCTGAAGCTCAAGGACGCCCAACTGGTGCAAGCCCAGGAGGATGCCCGCGAGACCCGGACGGACTGGAAGGGGCTGATCAAGTCGCAGAAGCTGGTCCGCGATTCCGTCCACGACAGCCTGCCCCCCCGTCCGGAGGATGCGCAGCGCGTGTACCTGAAGTGGGTGCAGGAACTGGCGGAGCTGAGCCACTGGAAGGCGATCACCCCGAACAAGAGTCTCGACGCCCGCACCCAGCTCGGCAAGATCGGTGTGCGCGTGCCCGTGTCGCTGACCGCAAAGGCCCGCTGGCAGGAGGTCGCCACGTTTCTGTGGCACTTCGAGCGGGCCGATCTGTTGCAGCGGGTGGCGTCGTTGGAACTGGTCAGTCCGTCCGCTGACGGGGATCCGGAGTTTACGGTCAAGATCACTCTGGAGGGGATCGCACTCTCGGCAGCGGAGACACGTACCCGGTTATATCCTGAGACGGAACTGGCCTCGGCGGTGGACGAGAAAGCCACCACGATCCAAGTTGCCGATAGTGCGGGGTTGCTCACCCAGCCGCCGTTCCGCGTTCGCATCGGTGGGGAGTTCGCCACAGTCACGGCGGTGACCGGGAAGAGTTGGACCCTGACCCGCGGTGTGGATGGCACGAACCCCGCCGCTCATCCGGGGAACAGCAGCGTGGAGTTCGCCCCGTTCCGCGCCCCCGAGCCAGGCCGTGAAGCGGGGCTCGCCAGCTACAAACAACTGCTGGAGCGATCCGGGTTCGTGAAGCCCGCTCCCCTGCTGGAGTACAAGCCGAAGCTGGCCTCGGACTCTGTCCCCCCACTGACACGCGGTGAACCGTGGCCTGCCGAACTGAAGGTCGTCGGCTGGAATCCGACCTGGCCCGCGCCTGCGTTTGAACTCATCCAGCCGCCTGCCGGACTGAAGATCACTCCGACAGGGAAGCTGGAGTGGATCGTCCCCGCTGAGGCCGAAGCGAAAGATTACACCGTCAAGGTGATCGCCCGAGCCGGGGGAGTCGCCAAGGTCGAAACCAACATCCGCATGGCTCTGCGCGAGAAGAACCGCCCGCCCAAGTTCGATCCGGTCACGACTCCCTTGCGAGCCTTCGTCGGCCAGCCGCTGACCTTTCCCATCGTCGCGAAGGACGAAGACCCCGGCACGCGGTTGACGTTCGCTCTGGCCGGTCAGGTGCCAGCGGGCATGACGATCGACTCGAGTCGGGGCACCCTCAGTTGGACCCCCGACGAGACCGTCGAAGCGGCTCCCCTGGCCTTCCAGGTCACCGCTACCGACAACGGGTCGCCGGGCTTGGTGGCCACGCTGGATATCCGAGGGCAGGTGGACGATGATCACGCGCAGTTCACCTATTTGGTGGCCGCCGTCGACAAGGGAGATAGCCGGATCGCCTGGCTGTTCGATCGGTTGGCGAACACCAAGATTGAAGTCCACGTGGGCGATACGGTGAAGGCGTCGGAGATGGAGTTCGTGGTCGACTCGATCGACACCGACGGGATCGTGATCCGCTCGGATACCATCCGCCAGCGGTTGGCGTTGGGTCAACACCTGCGGCAGACGAAGGCGCTGACACCGCCGCCACCACCCGTTGCCGTACCCCAGGAGTAGTCCCCGGCATGCCGCGTTCGTTCGAAGTCCGTACCGGAGCCCGTCTGCACTTTGGCCCGCTGGCCAGTGGGGCCTTGGCCGGTCGCTGCTTTGGCGGCATCGGAATGATGGTGGCCGAACCGGCAATTGCGTTCCATGTGGTCGAGCATGCGGTCGAGCGCTATGTCGGTTGTCCGCCGGAGACGAGTGAGCGAATCCAGAAATTGCGGGCGGTGTGGCCCACGGGGAGTCCATTGTCCTGGGAGTTCGACAGACCGCCGGTCGAGCATGCCGGGTTCGGGACCGGGACACAACTGAGCTTGGCCGTAGCTTCGGTCCTGGCCCGACGCGAGCCCGCTCCCTGGCCGACAGTCACGGAGATCGCCCCACACTGCGGGCGAGGTGGCCGGTCGGCGATCGGTCTGCACGGGTTTGCCCAGGGTGGCTTTCTCGTCGATGCCGGTCAGGCGGGACGGGGCACGCTCGGCGAATTGGCGGTGCGGTTGCCGATCCCCGACGCGTGGCGAGTGGTGATCCTGCGGCCTCGCGACTCCGCCCAGGGACTCCACGGAGCCCGGGAACTGGCGGCGTTTGAGGCCCTCGCTCCCATGGCCCCCGCGCACACGGATCGGCTCTGCCGACTGACACTGATGGAGATCCTCCCCGCCCTGCAAGCCAGCGACTGCCACGCCTTCGGGGCTGCGGTCGCTGAGTATGGGCGAGTGATCGGGAGCTACTTCGCTCCCGTACAGGGCGGCGTGTTTGCCGACCCCCGCGTGCGCGAACTGGACCGCCAGTGGCCCGATCTCGGGCAGCGTTTGGTCCAATCGTCCTGGGGCCCGGCAGTCGTGACGTTCGCTCCGACTGAACTGACTGCCCTCAATCTTCGCCAGGAGATCATGCAGCGCCGCGATTCGGATCAATGGCACATTGAGGTGGTCTCGCCCCTGAATGAAGGAGCGACGATTCGCGAGTGGGGTCTGTCGGTCAAGCTTGAGGGATAAGGGCCTCTCCGTGTGTCGTGTTTCGCTCCGCGAAAGCACGTCCTTTCGCGGAGCGAAAGGCGACACTCCCGACAGTGGTTGAGCCGTTGGCCCGCACGTGACATGTCCTCTCCCTCCCTCTCCCTACTCTCATCCGTCCCTCTCCCTCCGTCATCCTTCCCAGCCCATGCCCACTCCCATCGACCTCGTCGCCCGCTCCCAAATCGTCCTCGCGCATGCGTGGATGGTTCGCACGTTTGTGAAGCACTCCACCGAGGTCGAGGACTTTCCCGAACTGATGGGGATCGTCCGCGCGGTGTTTGATCTCTCGCGGGCGGTTGAGCCGCGCGTGGGAGACCCGGTCGAATACTTCAAGATGCTCGATAAGAAGCTGCCGGAGTTGCGGCGGGCTGTGGAGAAGTTTGCGATCGACTCTCCGTTGGCTTCGACGCATACGAACTTCGCGCAGGCCGTCATCTCGATCCGGGCCAGTACCGAGGATCTGGCGAGTCTGCTGGCCGAGGGGCTGCGGCAGACCTCAACGGTGAAGGTGCCGATTTCGATCACGAAGCCGATCCCCAAGTCAACTCCGGGACCGGGGAACCTCCCCGCGGCATCCGTCTCCGGAGTCTCGCCCCCGCCCCCGCCGGTTTGACGCCTTGGCTCAGTCGGCGTAAGCTCGTTCTGATTGGCCCTGACTCATGGGAGGCTGCCTTTGTGGAGGCGGCATGTGAACGAAGGAGGAGAGATCATCGTGCGGCAATCACTCTTACATTCTGCGAATGGTTGTGTCTTGTCACTGGCGATTCTGGCGTTCGGAGCCGAGTCCCTGCTCGCTCAGTCCGCTCCGCCATCGTCGCCGCCCGCCACCACGACCCCCGCCTCCACGACCCCCGCCTCCGCCGGGGGACGATCGGTGGTGATCGAGCGGGCTCCGGTTCTGTTTCGTGACCCGGCCCAGTATCAGGTTCCCCTGAAGTTGCAGCCTGTCCGTCAGGTCACGCTGGCCGCCACAGTCGATGGGGTCGTCACGACGGTCCTGGCGAAGGTGGGAGAGGAGATGGCTCCGCAGGCGGAAGTCATCCGACTGGATGGCCGCGATACTCAATTGAAACTCGCCCGCGCCCAAGCGGCACTGAAAGCGGCCAAAGCCGACCTCGCAGCCGCCACCGCCAAGCCCGCTGCGGAGGCCCGCGTGGAGGTGGCGGAGTCCGATCTGAAGATCGCCGAACTCGACCAGTCGCGGACCATTCTCCGCTCGCCGCTCAAGGGGCTCGTGACCGCCGTCCTGATCGTCGAGGGAGAATACGTCCATGCCGGACAGCCGCTCGCCACGGTGATCGACCCGAGCCAGTTCGTTGTCGAAATCCCGATCGATGGCAAGACCCAGAAGGCCGGTGAGTCGATTGAACTCAAGATCGAGGACCAGAACGTCCCCGCCAAGCTCGCCGCCGTGCTGCCCCTGTCACCGCAGTTCGACCCGCTGCGCGATCTGTTTCTGTCACCGGCCACGGGGCGCGTTCTGCTGGACAATCCGGGCGGCAAGTGGCGGGCCGGGCAGACTGTGTACTCGGCCATGATCCCGAGGTTGCCGGTCGCGGAAGTGCCGACTGCGGCTCTCGTGAATGCCGAGCAGGGCGGTCGCAAGGTGCAGGTGATCCGCGAGGGGTTCGTGCGCGACATCCCGGTCCAAGCCCTGGGGCAAATGGGAACGGATCATTTGTTCGTGAGCGGTCGCTTTGGAGCGACCGATGAATTGGTGGTGAAGACCTCGGAGACACTGCTCGACGGAGCGCGCGTGGTCGGTCGCGATCCGAAGGCCGCTGGCACTCCCGCGACTGCTCCCAAGCCCGTCGTGCCAGCCCCAGGTGGCAGCAATTTTTAGGTTGGGCGTCACGACGTAGAACGGAATTCATTCCGTTCTACTGTGTGGCCACTTGACTCGGGGAGTACGTCTCCAGTGCCCCGTCAATGCTGGATTGTAGGGTTCACTTCAATCGGGAGGACGAGACTCCTGCCGAGCCGCATACTTGAGTTGACGCGTCCTCCGGCTGGCGACTCAGTCGGAGCTTCGCCCCAGTGCTGTGAACACGATGAGTCGACTGGTGACCGGCCAGGCGCAAGCCCAATGGCACTGACTTTACCTTTGCCTGTGGGGGATCGCGAGGGGGTTTTCGGGTTTTGAAGTGGGTGGATTTGCGGTTCATCCGACGATTGGGGGGGATTTCGAAATGCCTGACGGCATCTGGATTTACGGAGCCATGCCTTAAAAAACCACTCCGCTCACGGGGCAACTCCCCAAATAGTCGGATGAATCCCAAACGCTCACCCGAATGGTCCGAGGTGCGGACGCGATGAGACAGAAATGTGGCTAAGACTGACGCCGGAGTGCCTATCCTACGGTCGCGGAGCGACATCGCCTGCATCAGTCTGGTAAACATTGCCGGTTCTACTTCTCGTGTCGATCATTCGGGACATGCCGCACCTGACCTCTCGGAAACCGACCGTTACCGTCTGCGGGCCAGCCCCCCTCATGCGGAATGACCGGACACCTCGATAAAACCCTAACGGACGAAACACGCCGCTGATTCTCCGCGCCTGATTCGGGTGCGTTCGTCAGTGGTGATTCCCCCCGGAGATCAAGGATGATTTCCCGCCACTGCACGCTGCTCATTCTGCTCCTGGCCGCATGGCTCGTGCGTCCCACGCGCGTCGTGGCTCAGGATCCCGCTGCCCCCGAGGCCCTCCCGGCTGCGGCGGCGACGGAGGCGTCACCACTCGTCAAGGAGCCGACCACGGCAGACGAGTACATGAACGCCGTGCTGTTCACCATGAAGATTGCGCGGCCCGAGGCCGCCAAAAAATACATCGAGGGCCTGCTCGCTCTCGATCCTGACGATGACACGCTGATTGGCTTCCGGACTCAGCATGGGACTAACACGTTTCTCCAGTTGGCCCGCTTCCCGGAATTGAATCCCCCGGCGACCGAACTCCTCGAACGCCTCAACGCGGCCAGCACCCGGCAGGCCAACGATCCGGTGTTCCTGGACAAAGTGCTCAAGAATCTCTCCGGTTCGCCGCGCGAGGCCGACCTCGCCATCCGCGATTTGCAACACCTCGGTGCCCCCGCAGCCTCGCGACTCGTCCAAGCTGCAGCCGACCCGGCATCGGGCGTCGATCGCGAACAGGCGTTCATCGCCCTCACTCGCATGGGCGAACCCGCCGTGGCCCCGCTGATTGGCTATCTGTTCCACGGCGACGAAGCCCAGCAGTTGCTCGCCGTGGATGCCTTCGGCTGGGTGGCCACCAAGTCCGATGCCCCGTTCCTGTATGCGCCAGCTTTCTCGGCAGAGAGCGAACCCGGGCTGCGCGACACCGCCCGCCGGGCCCTCTCGCGGTTGATCTACAAAGACCCGAACCTGGCCGGTCGCCTCGAAGGCTTCGGTGCCGCCGCTCAGTTGCGATCTGTTGCCGAGAAACTCCTGAAGGGCGAGACCGTCATCGAGCCCGAGGAGGACGGACTCGTTCCCGTCTGGGTCCGCGACGAGACCTCCGCCAGCCTGGTCGAACGCCGCGTCTCCCCGCACTCCGCAGCCATCTTCCGAGCCGAGATGTTTGCCCGACAGTCGCTCGATTTGACCTCGACCGATCCCCGGGCACAGAGCGTACTCTTGAACACGCTACTGACCCGCGGCATCGAGGCCGCTGGCTGGGATCAGCCGATCCCCAGCGGTCCCGGCTCCGCGCTGGAGGTCGCCATTCTCGCTGGATCATCGGCCTGCCTCGAAGCCCTGGCCGTGGCCAACGAGATGGGCAATATCGCAGCTGCGGAGTCACTGGTGCGGGCGCTGGCTCAGAATGGATCGGCGTCGCTGCTGCGGTCTGGCGGTCGACGCGGAGCGGTGCATGCCGCTCTCGATCACCCCTCCCAGCGGGTGCAGTTTGCGGCTGCGGAAACGATTCTGCAGTGGGATCCACAACAGCCGTTCCCAGGATCCCATCGCGTGGTGGAGATTCTGGCCCGTGCCCTGCAAGCCGATGCGCGTGCCAATGGAGTCGTGATTGACCCGAACAACACACGCGGATCGACGATGGCCGGGTTCCTAATCGAGATGGGTTACGACGCCCAAATCCTTCCCACGGGGGCCGCAGGTTTTGAAGCGGCCGCCACCCAGGGCGATATGGAACTGGCCGTGCTGCACCTGAACACGATTCGCTGGGATCTGTCACCGACGATTGCCAACTTCCGGGCCGATTCGCGAACCAAAAGCCTGCCGATTGCGATCTACGGTCCGCACGGGTTCCGCCATACGGTCGAGCACCTGCTCGCTCGTGATCCGCTGATTACTTATGTCGAAGAGTCCGTGCGGTCGATCGATCTCACCCGCCAACTGAGTCCGTTCTTGGCCCAGATAGAACCGCCGACCCTCTCCCCCGCCCAGCAGTCGAACCAGTCGAAGCAGGCGGCGAAGTGGCTCCGCCAGATCGCCGAAAGCCGCACGCACGTGTACGACCTGACCCCCGCCGAGAGTTCGCTCGTGCAGGCTCTCCCACAAACCGACCTGGGAGATGACGTACTCATTGCACTCAGTGCGATTCCAAATGCAGGAGTTCAAACCCGTCTGGCCGAAGCTGCGATCAACACCAACTACCCCGCGCCGAAACGTGCCTTGGCCGCCACTTTGACCGCTGCCCACATCCGCCGCCACCAATCCACTCTCTCGGAGGATCTGCGGAAGCAACTGGTCGCCGCCTGGAACGGAGAACAAGATCTCGCGGTGCGAGCCGCGCTGGCCAGCGTCGTCGGAGTCCAAGGCCCGAACTCCGAAGGTCTGTCCACCCTGCTGAAGAGTTCCGCCCCAGCGACCACACCGAACCCGTGAGTGCCTGGCAAGCACCAGATGTCGATCCTGTGAGACTCACATGAGGCATCGGTGTTGTGAATGGCCCGTCGACGTAACCATTCACACCCCGGCCGTGTGACGGGGCTCTCGGCGGGCAGCAGTGAGGGGGTGGAGTGGTGGTGGTTTTGGGCTTCGAGGGTGGTCGTGAGGAAGTCGAGGACATCGCGTTACGGTTGGCGGCAGGCTTCGGAGGAGCTGTCCCACTGTGCGTCGATTGCGAATGATACCGGCGGGCGGGATGTGTTAGACATCGTGCATGGAACGGACTCCACCACAGGATCTGAACGCGGAAGAGCTGCTGGCCCTAGAGCTTGGTCAAGGCTTGGAATTGGGGATGAGCTAAGCCCGCCGGGAGGGCCACCCTGGGCTGATGAAAACTTGGTCATGACATCAGGGAGTGATCTTCCGGTTTTTGATTCGCCAAGCCTCTCGCCGCATCCTCATTGACACATCAAATCGATATTCTCTGAAGCAAAACGTGCTCAAGTCATCAGGCAGGAAACACTGCGTCAAGACCAAATTGTCATCGGCCCAGCCTCGCCCTCCCGAGGGACTCGCCCCCACAGATTAAGCATTGACGGGGCACCTCACAGGCCAGAGTTCGCTGGACATATTCGGCGAATCGCTGAGCACTGATCGCCGGAAACTTCCCTGCGGTTGCGGCTGTGCCTCACTGGGATTTCCTGGACTGCCACAGGCCAGTCCATTCCCTCCAAACGCCCGGATGACAATACTGTGCATCAAGGTGGACGCCGTGAGGGCCAGGTCGATGCTTTCCATTCCATCCCGCCCCAACCGACATTCCTGAGACGCTCCCATGCTGACTCGATTTGCTGGCCGTGCGATCTGGTTCTGTGCCGCATGCCTGTTGTCCGTGGCCGGATTGGCAGCCGCCGATCCGCTGCGGATCGTCACGCTGGGGGACTCGATCACCAAGGGGGTTCGGGCTGGGGTGACGGCGGAGGAGACGTTTGCCGCCGAGCTGCAGCGGCAACTCCGAGCGGGCGGCCATCCCGACTGTGAGGTCATCAACGTCGGTGTCGGCGGCGAGACCGCCGGGCAGGGGTTGTTGCGGTTGGAACAGGATGTGATCGCGAAGAAGCCGCAGATCGTGACGATCATGTACGGCCACAACGACAGTTCTGTCGACGCTGGCAAGACCGCCAGCCGCATCTCGATCCCCCGCTTCCGGGCCGATCTGTCGCAACTGGTTCAGCGGTTGCGAGACGCGGGGATCACGCCGATCATGATGACGCCGCCTGCGTATGCCGAGAAGTCGGCACCGAACGGAATCGGGGAACACTGCAACGTGCGGCTGGCTCAATACTCTGAGGTCGTACGGCAAGTGGCTGAGACGTTGCAAGTGTCGCTGATCGATCACTTCGCTGCCTGGTCGGAAGTCTCGAAGAGCGGGACCGATCTCAATGAGTGGACGACGGATGGGTATCACCCGAATCCGAAGGGGCATGTCGAGATGGCGACGCGGATACTGCCGGTGGTGAGTGCGGAGATAATCGGCTCAGTCCCCGCAAAGAAATGGTCAGAACTGGAGTCGAAGCTCAATGTGGGAAAGTGCTGGCGATCCCTCGACTCGGTGGTCTTTCGGGAGACGGGATCCGGTGAGCGAGAGTTGCGGTTCCCTCGATTGAATAACGTCGTGCGAGGTGTCAGATGGACCACCGATGTGGGACACCAGGGTTCACTGTCGTTGTCTCAATCCCCGAGTGAGTGGACGATCAAGTTGAAGTCGGACGTTCCAGCGGATGCGACGATTTCTCTCGAAGTCGACGGCATGCCTCGGCTCGCGACAACTCCCGCTGTCTCGCGACCGGGCCCAGATGGAGTGATCACGCTCTCCGCTCGCGATGCTGTGGTTCATGGGGAGAAACTCCAATTCGAGCCACTGACTCACAAGAACACCGTCGGCTACTGGGTGAATCCCAAGGACTACGCCGAGTGGAGCTATGCCCTCGACACTCCCGGTGAATTCGAGGTCGAGATATTCCAGGGCTGTGGCGGGCATGCCGGGAGCGATGTTGAGCTGGGATTCAAAGAGGGAGCGGTTCCGTTTGTGGTTGCAGAGACCGGGCACTTTCAGAACTTCATCTGGCGAAAGATTGGGAAGATCACGCTCAAAGAACTGGGCGTGCAGACCGTCTCGCTCAAGTGCCAGAAGCTCGCCAAGGGAGCCGTGATGGACATGCGGCAGGTGCGGCTCGTGCCCGTCGCCACGTTGTCGCACGAACCGAGCGACATGCGGGATGTCGCTCCAGATATGGTGGGACCACTTCCCACCGACGAAGGGGCTGCTCCCGGACGCCGCAGCATCCTCACCGCTTCAGGGTTCGAGTCAGCCAGTGTTCTGCACACGCTCTATCTGCCCACGAACCACAGCGGCCACCAGAAGTGGCCGATTCTCGTCGAATGGACCGGGAACGGCCCGTTCCGCAATGATCGCGGCGATGTCTCTTTGGGACAGCCCATTGCGTGCCAGCTGGCGTACGGTCTGGCAGGTAGTCATGGGGCAATCTGTTTGAGCCTCCCGTTCCTGAGCGGTGACGGGAAGTCGATCGTAACACAGTGGTGGGGTGAGGCTCCGACGTATGACTCCACAGCGACCGTTAAGTACATGAAGGCAGCCATCGCCGAGACCTGCGAAAAGTACAACGGCGACCCCGACCGCGTCATCCTCGTTGGCTTCTCGCGCGGATCAATCGCCGTGAACGCGGTCGGCCTCTCCACCGATGAGGCCGCTGGACGCTGGAAAGCAGCCGTCTGCTTCAGCCATTACGACGGGGTCGGCGACTGGCCATTCCCCCAGAGTGACGCAGCTTCGGCGGTCGAGCGGCTGAAGCGGTTAGGCCACAAGCCGCAGTTCATCATCAGCGAGTCGCCGACCGCTGGCCCCGCGCTCTCCGACCAAGCGAAGGAGTTCATCGAGAAGTCCGGCGTGAAGGGCGACTTCACCTTCGCCACCACCGGTTTCCTCAACCACAGCGACCAGTGGGCCCTCCGCCCCAGTCCCGCCCGCACTCAGCTGCGCGAGTGGCTCCAGAAGCAGATGCAGTAAGGCATTGTCGCACGACGCTCCGCGTCGTGTCTTACGACGCGGAGCGTCGTACCACAATGGCCACTATGGTTTCCCCACCGTTCCAGAGAGTCCCCCGATGTCCGCCCCGCTCCCGATCGAAATTGACTGTGCCACCACAAATCGGCGTCTGGAGGCCCAAGACGACTTTTTCTTCATCGACTGCCGCGAGGCGACCGAGTACGAGACCTGCCACATCGCCGGGGCCACGCTGCTGCCGATGAGCGAACTCGCCGCCCGCGTGGCCGAACTCGAACCCCACAAGCATCGCGAAATCATCGTCCACTGCCACCACGGCGGACGCAGCCTGCGCGTCGCGAACTGGCTCCGCAAGAGCGGGTTTGACAAGGCTCGCAGCCTGGCCGGTGGGATCGAGCAATGGTCGCTGGAGATTGATCCCACGGTGCCGAGGTATTAGGCAATCGGCGGATGAAACAATCCCGTGGGATAGGCTTCCAGCCTGTCATTCTCGTGGGATAGGCTTCCAGCCTGTCATTCTTAAGTGAAACGACAGGCTGGAAGCCTATCCCACGGGTAAAACACGAGTTGCCGCTCGCCTTAATGCAATCACCTGACGAGAGAGTCGCCTGTCGCGGAACGAAAGATGACTCTGCTGGACTGGGGACGGCAGAATTCTGACGAATTCTGCTACTCCAGAGCCGCATCGGTACTTGGCCCGCCCTGGAGCTTTTCCAGGCGATCGCGGGTGTCCTTGAAGTCGTAGTCCACGACCAGCACGTCCCCGTAGTGCTTCTCGGCGGTGGACTTGTCACCCAGTTGCTCCAGCACCCGCCCCAGCCAGTAGTGGCACTCTTTGTACGAATCGGGATCGTTGTTGACGTCCATGTCCGGGGCCGCACGCTCCAGTTGCCCTCGAGCCAGCGGCAGCTTCTTGTCGTAAATGAAACACATACCCAGCTTGAGGAGTGCCTTGCCCTTCAGGCGGGGATCCTGACTGGCTCGTTGGAGCAGCGGAATCGCCAAGGACCACTTCTGCACCCGCATGAACCGCGTGGCGAGTTCGTACTTGCGGTTCATGTCTTGCGGGTAGCGTTCGACGCGGGCACTGAAGATTTCGATCTCGCGCTTCAGCATGTCCTGGGCCAGGGCGGCGATGTTCTCGCGCATCGTCGGGTCGTTCGACTTGGCCGCTTTCGCCTTGCCGAGGTCGACGTTGAGCTTTAGCTTGTCCAGCTCGACATCCTCCAGCAACTCCCGCACATCCGGCGAATTGCCTGAGATCTGCAGCGCGGTGGTCAGAGTCTCGAACGCCTCGTCCAGCTGCTTGTTCTTGCGGTAGTGGGTGGCCAGTTTGGCGTAGTTGGCGACGTTGTTGGGTTCTTTGCGGATCGCCTGCTTCAGGTCGTTCTCCAGCGATTCGCCAGGGGCCAAGCCCTTGGACTGAGACAGGCCACCGGTGGCGTAGTCGTCGTAGGCGGTCTTGGTCTTCTTCTCGTCTTTGTTGACCGACACATCCAGGGTCGATGTCGCATTCTCATAACCGCCGCGATGAGTGGTCTTGAGGGTGTGCATTGCGGTGATCTTGTTGCGGGCTTCACCATCCAGAGGGTCGAGCTTGAGCACCTGCTCCCAAGCACTGGCCGCCTCGTCATACTCCTTTTTTTCCTCAAGAATCGCACCGAGTTTTCGCAACAGATCCTTGTTGGTCTTGTCCCCCATGCAGGCCAGCTTGTACGACTCCCTGGCGATGTTGAGGCTGTTCAGGTTCTTGTGGGCTTCCCCCAAGTCTGCCAGCAGTGGCACATCCCAGGGGTTAATCAGCAGCCCCTCTTCCGCCGCCTTGTCGACATCGGCCCAGTCGTTCTTCTTTTTCGAAGCGGTAATGCGGCTCCGAATGCCCATCAGCTTGGTCTTGGCCAGCATGCCCGCGCCGGTGCCGTTGTCGTTGTACTTCTTGCGAGTGGCGCTGCGGAGCAATTGGCGATAGACGAGGTTGTCACTCACGATCAGCGAGGCAATCCGGAAGTTCTCGATGGCGAGATCCCAGTTCTTCTTTTCGATGGCCTCGACACCACGGCGGTAGTTCTCAGCAACTCGCTTGTTGTGGCCACCGTCTTCGGCACCTGAAGCGACAATAGTGGACATCTGGTTGATCCTACAAGGGTCTGGCCCCACGGGGAAGGGGCGATTCGCGACGAGTCCCGCCATTGAGATTCTACACTGGCAACACCGTGCCGAGGCGCTGTAACCCCCTCAACGGGACGTTTCATCAAACGCCCCCGCGGAGTCCATCAGGATACCAGAAGCGGCATTGGAAAGGCCACGCTCCCGATGATCCGCGACGCGAAGTCTTCAAAGCGGAGCATTCATGTGCCACGCCCCCGGCTCCGGGCCGCGTTCAGCAACTTCATCCAGGCCCCCATGTAGTGCCCGTGATCGTGGAAGGTCCGCCCGCTGACGAGGTTGCCATCCACCACGCACGGGGCATCCACGAACGTCCCGCCACAGGCTTCCAGATCGAACCGGCACTTGGGGACGGTCGCCATCTGGCGACCCTTCACGCAGCCCGCATACGCCGGGATCTCGACGCCGTGGCAGACGCTGGCCACGGGCTTGTTCTTCTCAAAGAAATGCCGCGTGATTCGCACGAGGTCGGTGTCGTACCGAATGTACTCCGGAGCCCGCCCACCGCTGAAGAAGATGCCCAGGTACTCCTCCTCGCGAATCTCGCTGAACGCCACATCCGCCTTGATCTGATACCCTTCCCACTCCCGTGTGATCGTCCAGCCGGGACGCACCTCATGCAGCACCATCTGATACGTCCGCTTCTCCGGAGCTGCGATGACCGGGACGAAGCCGTCCTCTTGCAGGCGGTAATACGGGTAGAGGGTGTCGACCGTTTCGGAGGCGTCACCGACGATGATGAGAACTGGGTGAGGCATGGCTGAGATCCTAATGGAACGGGCGGAGCGGAGTTCGTCGACCGAGACTGGTTGCGATCACCCGGGGTCGATGACCCACGTGGCGTCACGGCCAAGAATTGGGTCTCAGAATTCGTCAGAATTCTAACGACTGTAGCCGCCAGACTTCCGAAGTCTACTGAGACTTCGGAAGTCTGGCGGGTAGGTTTTCATTCGCCGTTCGCTTTCCAGACGGCACCACGCTCCCGAATGGCCGGGCTTTCAGCCCTCAAATCACAGACCCCGCCGATGTCCAGGGCCTTCAACCCTGGCTGGGAGAACGGATGGCCTTTCAGGCCGGAAGAGCCAGAAATTGCTGATGTTCACACTTTGGAAGCCCTGCCCTTTCAGGGTTCATTCCCGCGAGACCTGCCCCAGGGTGCGCTCCCTGCGGTCGCGCCCCTGGGCTGTGATGTTTCACCCCTTCAGGGTGCAGAGGCCATCTCGACGAGGAGGGTTTTCTGGCTGACTGCTTTCTCCTTCGGTTGCGACCCGAAGGCAGCGCGGGGTGAATCTCACAGACCGAATCCCACTGCGTCAATGCGTGGAACGTGTGCCGAAATCGACCGCCTTTCCAACGGGGGAGAACCCAGGCAATCTGGGAAAAGGCTGGCGCAGGTGCAATTCCCACGCACCTGATCTATCGGTTGTGCCGATTAGTCTGGTAAGCCACGCGCCGCATTGGCCCCCATCTCGCCACAGTCAGGTTCCCCAGAAGGACAACAGATGAACCATTTGACACGTCGCAGTGCCCTGCTGGGGACTCTGGGGATTTGCCTCGGGTTCGGTTCCCGGACGTGGGCCAGTGACCCAGCGTCCCCAGCCATCACCTGGCAGAAGAGCCTCAAGGACGCCCACAAGGTCGCCCTCCAGCAGAACAAGCCGATCATGCTCGTCTTCGGGGCCGAGTGGTGCGGATTCTGCAAGAAGCTCGAGAAGACCACACTCACCAATCCTCAATTGGCCAAGTACATCAACAGCACATTTATTTCCGTCCACATCGATGTGGATGAACAAGAGAAAGTGGCCAAGATCCTCGACGTGAAGTCGCTCCCCTGCACGATCATCCTCAGTCCCGAGGCCGACCTCCTGGGGCGATTCGAAGGCTTTATGCAGCCTGCCCCGATGTACCAAAAACTCGTGTCGGCCAAGAAGCTGCATTCGGAGACCCATGTCCAAACGGCGGGAAACTCGTTGCCAGCTCGTTAAGAATTGGTCCTGCACGACTTCCCGATCTCCGGCTCTGCGATGGCATTCGCATCTGGATTCGACAGCGAGTTGAAAGATTGCTTCGCCGCGAGTTCGAGAAGTTGGTTTAGTCATGTGGCGAGCGGCAACTCGTATTTTACCCGTGGGATAGGCTTCTAGCCTGTCGTTTCGTGGGATAGGCTTCTAGCCTGTCGTTTCACTTAAGAATGACAGGCTGGAAGCCTATCCCACGCAATTGTTTCATCCGCCGATCGCATGTCATCATTTGATGCGATGACGAGGCACCGGGGCCGCCACGCATAGACTCACACCGGGAAACGCAGTCCCCTACGGTTGCACGTTCCCATGCACGAGGCGGTTGAACTCCTCCGGGTCAAAGGCGTCTGGCTCGTGATTCTCCAGGAGCTTCTGGATCGCTTCGGATTTGAGCGGAGCAGCTCGCGGGGCGCGAGACGGACGGGGCCCGGGAGCGGTCTGCTCGGCGGCGACCGTTTCGATCTCGGGGGCCTGCGGTGCCTGACCATCCAGCCGCCCGGCGGTTTCCTCGCTGGCGGTCTGATCGGGCTTCTCGGTACGGGGCCGAATCGTAATCCGCGGACCGCCCTCGCGCCAGACATAAGGACGCTTGGGGAGTCCAGCCACATGGCTCTGGTCCTTCGCCGCCTGCACGACCCACGCCATCAGTCGAGCATACTGTTCGGCCCCGTTCGCTCCTCGGAACAGATTGTTATGCGGCCCGTCGGCGGTGCGAGATTTGACCAGCAGCGGGCTCTGCTCCGGATTCTCGGGGTCGATGTATTTCAACATCTCTGTCAGATTGGTGTCGGCTCGCACTCCCTGCTGAATCTTGAACGGGCTGAGTGCGGAGGCTCCGTGGCAACTCCCGTTGCCGCACTTGTTGAGGGCCAGCCGCTGGATGTGACGGCTGAATTCGACCTGGGTGGCTGTGGTGACGACCGCGCCTCCCTGGCCCGGACGAGGCACCATTATCGGCGAGTTCGGCGTCTGGGGAACCTCGGTGTGTCCGAGGGCGGTTTCGGCTTTCTTGAGGAGGCTCAACGCTTCCCGCCGACCGGGTTCCAAGGCGAGTGCCGCTTGGGCCTCGGCACTCGCCTCGGCGAACAGTTGGTTTTGCTGGCACCATAATCCGAGATCGAGGTGATCGCTGGCGGAGGGTCTCGCGTAGGACTCTCGCAGCTGCTGGTAGGCTTGTTCCAGCGTGGGGGCAACGGTCCGGACCTGCGTAAAGGGGAGGACCACAGCCCCGTTTTGGGCCTGCACCCGGTAAGCTGTGGCCAGTTCAGTGACCTGCCCCTGGAATACTCGCCCGTCCCCCAGCACGACACAGCCGGTGGTCTGTTCCGCGTTCGAATCGAGTGGAGTCTCGTCCGTGGTTATCGGTTTAAACGGCGTCATCCGCTGGGTCAACGGCGGCGCGACCACCATGGACCGCGTCGGTTGCGGCGTGGTCACCTCTTGTGAGTACCCCGTGATGGCCCCAGCGGCGAGGCACACCACACTCGCTGCACACCATCTCCAACGATTCGTTGCCATGACGGAACTCCCTTCCCAAGAGCCAGTCCGCCCTCGATCGGCGCGACTCCCCAGCCGACGTGCATCCATGCACTCGGTGAACCAAGCGGAAGTGTAGGGCCGATCGCCGAAATCGGGCAAGATCGGAGTGGGGAGTGGGGAGTGGGGAGTGGGGAGTGGGGAGTGGCTGGCAGCTTCACTCAAAACCTCGCTTTGCGTCCCGAGAGATACTTCACCAGGGCATGGTCGAACCGCATGCTCGTATCGAGCTCCACGAAGTCGGCCCCCATGCCGAGGCACTCCTTGCGGTAGGTCGCGCGGAGTTCCCCGATCGCGTGCAGGTAATCGGTCTTGATCGCCTGGGCATCCACAATCAAGTTCTCGCCCGACTCCGGCTCCAGCAGATCGAGCATCCCATCGAATGGAAAATGCACCTCGCTCTCGTCGAGGACATGGAAGATGATCACATCGTGCCCGCCGAACCGCAGCTGGCGAATCGCCTGGATCACCGGCTCCGGCTCGACGAGTAAGTCGGAGAAGACCATCACGAGGCTCTTGTGCTTGAGCATGCTGGCCGTCTGGCGCAGGTTGCGGGCCACATCGGTTTTGCCGGTCGGCTTGGCCCGGGCGAGCAGAGCCAGGATGTTCGAGAGCTGGGTTCGCTTGCTCTTCGCAGGCAGGCTCGCACGGATTTTTTCGTCAAAGGTAATCAGCCCGACAGGATCTTGCTGATGCACCATCAGGTAGGCCAGCGCCGCAGCCAGACAGACCGAATATTCGAACTTGGTGAGATCCTGGCGATGCGTGAAGGCCATGCTCTCGGATAGGTCCATCAGCAGATAGCCGGTGATGTTGGTTTCGGCTTGGTACTTCTTGACGTAGTAGCGGTCGGTCTTGGCATAGACCAGCCAGTCGATGTCCTTGGGATCATCTCCCACGGAGTAGCGACGATGCTCGCTGAACTCGACGCTGAAGCCTTGAAAGGGACTGGTGTGCAGGCCGCTGAGAAACCCCTCGACGATGAACCGGGCGCGCAAGTCGAGCCGTGCGACCGTGCGGATCACCTCGGGTTTCAGGTATTGCTCAGCACTGGGCATAGGGGGATCGTTGATGATTCAGGGTTGAAACGCCCACCGGTTGCAACCGGTGGGCTTTAACGCTCGACTCTCGACGCGAAACGTTTCTCCTAGAACAGCGGCGGACGCCCGAGTTGCCGACGCACCACGGCCCATTGCCCGGCGTGCATCAGCCAGTGACTCCCCTGCATCGAGACTGCTGCCGCCACATTCGGGGCATAGGAGCGGATCATCTCGGGCGACTCCTGGTCGAGGTCAGCATCGCTCAGCTTGGTCAGCGCCGCCAACGTCGCAGCCCGTTGCTCGCGGTAGACCTTCAGCAGTTCGGTCTTCGGGAGGAGCTGGGCCGGATCGTTGATGCTGGCCGTCTCCTTCGTGTACTTCTCCGCAAAGCCCGTGGGCAGCGCGGGCATCGAGCCGGGGATCGCGGCCTGCATAATGTGGTTCTCGGAAGCGATGATGTGCCCCAGCTGCCAACTGATATGGTTGGCCCCCACTGCTGGCCGATGCAGCATCTCAGCCTCGGTGAGGTCTTCGAGGTATCCCAAGCTGACGAATTCGGCCATATCGAGGCCGACCTTGATGGCATCACGAGAGTTCATGGAGTGTCCTTGCGGTGAGATGACCTGGGCCGCTGAGGGGAGGGGGACGGCGCGTGCCGCAGGTCTCGTCGAATCCTATCCCAACCGGTCGCGAGAGTCGACAACCGGAACGCCCGTCGCCTGATGTGCCTGCGACACGTTCGTCCCTTTCGAAGTCGCCCCGCGCCTCCGGAGGAGTCCCCTCTGCGACGAGTTCCCACGGATAGTCAATCGGCAACTCACCCATTAGGATTGGCCGATACCACTGACCTACTCCCTCGGGGACCGGACTGATGATGCGATTTCGATTCGTGTGGCTGGCACTCTGCGTGGCCTGTTGTTCGACCGTGTTTGCCGATGGGCCAGCGGACAATCAAGCGGTGACGGTCCGAGCCGTGCCACCACCGGGGGTGATGATCGATCCGGCAGAGCGCGAAGCTCTGGAGGCGACTCTGAAAACGCTCGGCGAGAAGATCGCCGGGCTGCGGGGGTCGAAGAGTTCGCTGGTGCAGCAGTACCTGCCCGATGTGGAGGTGTTCGCGCGGGCGGTCGATCTGGCGCTCCATGAGGACGGGTTCTTTGATCCGTCGGAGGCCCAGCGGGCGAAGGATGTTCTGGACGAGGGGCTGGCGCGAGTTGAGGCTTTGGCGAAGGAGCAGACTCCGTGGAAGACACAAACCGGGACGGTCGTGCGCGGGTTCCGTTCGAAGCTCGATGATTCCGTTCAGCCGTACGGGATTGTGTATCAGCCGGGAAACAAGAGTGAGGAAGAGGAATCCGTATCCGGCCTGCGAGCCGACATCTGGTGCCGGGGACGCAGCGAGAAGGGGCTCGAACTCCAGTTCATCGCCCAGCGGATGACGAACGCCTCGCCGGAACCCGCCTCCGGAGTGATGATGATTCACCCATTCGGGCGCTATTGCAACGCCAACAAACTGGCCGGAGAGGTCGACACGTTGGAGGTTCTCGAACACGCCCTCGCGCAGTACCCGATCGATCCGCAGCGGGTCGCGATTCGCGGGTTCTCGATGGGCGGCGCGGCTGCGTGGCACCTCGCGGTCCACTACCCGGATAAGTGGTTCGCGGCTAATCCGGGAGCCGGGTTTTCGGAGACGCCGGACTTCTTAAAGGTGTTCCAGAAGGAGGAGCTCAAGCCGTACCCGTTCGAGCAAACGCTGTGGCAGATGTACGACTGTCCGGTCTGGGCCCGCAATCTGCGGATGCTGCCGACAATCGCTTACAGCGGGGAGGTCGACATCCAGAAGCAAGCCGCCGACATCATGGCGGCAGCGTGCTGGGGACTGCCAGAGGGGGAGCGGTTTGAACTGACGCACATCGTTGCGCCGAAGACGGCGCACTCGATCACTCCAGCGGCGCGGGCGGAGATCGAACAGCGGCTGGAGAAATTGGATGAGCTTCAAAGAAGCCAAGATGAGATCGAGGATGCCCCATTTCCAATGAAGTTTACGTTCACGACGACGACTCTGAAGTACAACTCCGCCCACTGCCTGACAATCAATAGACTTCAAGAGCACTGGAAGCCGGCCATAGTTGCATTCGATCGCGTATCCGGCGGAATTGTCGTTCAAGCGACCAATGTCAGTGAATTAACAGTGGAACTCGAAGCGGACTTTGCGACGGGACTTGCGTGGGAAGACAGAAGAATCAACTTCGCGATCGATGATCCACTTGGCGATTTCCACCCAAGTTTTGAGGTCAGTATGCCCTTGCGTTCCGACCGATCCTGGGGCGGTCGACTTCGCCTCGTGAACGGTAAGTGGGAAGTTGTCTCCCCGCTTGAGCCACCCTCCAAAGAACTCGTCAAGAAGCACAACCTGCAAGGCCCCATTGATGACGCCCTCATGTCTCCGTTCCTGTTCGTGAAGCCGTCCGCCACGGGTCGACATCCCGAGGTCGACAAGTGGGTCGAGGCCGAGTTCAACCGCGCGGTCCGCGAGTGGCACCGCCAGATGCGAGGCGATGCGCGGGTGAAGACCTCGGAGGAACTCACACCGCAGGACATCGAGAACAATCACCTGATCCTGTGGGGCGATCCGCAGAGTAACCCGACCATTGCGAAGGTCGCCGACAAGCTGCCGATCCAGTGGAGTGCCGAGCAGATCACCGTCGGTGACCAGACGTTCGACGCCAAGTCGCACGCTCCGGTCCTAATCTACCCCAACCCGCTGAACCCTGAGAAGTACGTCGTCCTCAACAGCTCGTTCACCTACCGCGAGTACGACTACCTCAACAACGCCCGGCAGGTGCCGAAGCTCCCCGACTGGGCCATCATCGACCTCTCGACGCCGCCCGATGCCCGCTGGCCGGGGAAGATCGCCGCTGCCGATTTCTTCGGCGAGAAGTGGGAGTTGAAGCCCGCGAAGTAGCAAGTGTGCGGCGGCCCCCCATCAGTCACCCGACGCGTCAGCGTCGGGTTGCTGGTTCCATCACCGGACTTGCCCCATCGGGAGCCCCACTCAACGCCCCCAGTCAAACGCCACATCCAGCGCCGGGGCCGAATGCGTCAAGGCTCCAATACTGATCCGGTCGACCCCCGTGGCGGCGATCTCACGGATCGTCTCCAGGCTCACTCCGCCCGAGGCTTCCAGCAACACCGACGGGGCGAACCGGTCGCGAATGGCCAACGCCTCGCGCAGTAATGGCGGTTTCATATTGTCGAGTAGGACGATCTCCGGCCTCTCGTGCAGGGCGTCGTTCAGCTGGGGCAGCGTGTCGACTTCGACCTCAATCGGCTGGCCCGGCCAGCGCTGGCGGGACTCGCGAATGGCGGCAGAGACGGAGCCATCGGGGGACTGCGTCCGCCACGCGGCCAGATGATTGTCCTTAATCAGGATGCCATCCGAGAGGCCCATGCGGTGGTTGCTGCCGCCTCCGCAGCGGACCGCGTACTTCTGCAACAGCCGCCAGCCGGGCCACGTCTTGCGCGTGTCGAGAATCTTCGTGCGGGGACTCTCGGCGGCATCAACAAACTGGCGGGTGAGCGTGGCCACGCCGCCCAGCGCGGTGAGAAAGTTGAGCACCGTCCGCTCACCGGTCAACAGCGACCGCACCGGCCCCTGCACATTGGCCAGCACACGCCCCGGCATGACCCACTCCCCATCGCGGCAGAGGAGATCGATCACCACCAGCGGATCGATCTTCGCGAACACCTGCTCCACGATCAGCAGGCCCGCCACCACCCCACGTTGACGGGCCACGATCTGCACCGTCCCCTCCTGATCCTCCGGAACCAATGCCACCGAGGTCAGGTCGCACGCCCCCCGCAGATCCTCCTCCAAGGCCATGTCGATCAGCGCCGCAGCTGCTCGTCGCTCGTGTTCGCCAAAGGTCTCTTCCATCCGGTTCCTCCCGTCAACGACACGTCCCAGCGACCACGACCGATGATGATCTCGCCCAGGCTGAACGCTCTCTCACAGAGTATCCCCCCTCACCGGGCCATGTCCACAAGCCCGGTGGCGCGATCGTTCCGCAACTCGCATACGAGAGCCAACTGACGCTCAACCACCCTGCCACTTCCTCACCAAGCTGATAGACTCATCGCCGTGTTCTCATCCGTTCACGATGAGTCGGTCGGTGTCCCGCGAAGTGGCAGCTCAGGAGAGTCAGCATGAGCAGATGGTCTTTGTGGGTGGCGTGCGTGGCGGTGTTGTGGCTGGTCGGTGTTCCGGCGAGCTTCGCAGTTGATCCGGCTGCTTCGAATGAACAAGTCCAGAAGCCGGTCCCGCACAGTCCCCTCACCCCGGAGGAGTCGCAGAAGCACTTTCAGATCGACCCCGATTGCCGGATCGAACTGGTCGCCGCCGAGCCGGACGTGAGTGCTCCGGTGTCGATCGCCTTTGATGAGAAGGGGCAACTGTGGGTCGTCGAGATGCACGACTACCCGAACGGCCCGGCACCGGGTGAACCGGGCAAGTCGCGGATTCGCGTCCTCACTGATGAGGACGGCGATGGAAAGTATTCGAACCCGCGGGTGTTCGTCGACGAGCTGCTGTTTGCGAACGGCCTGATGCACTGGGACGGCGGCGTGCTGGTCACGACCGATGGGAAGCTGATCTACTTCAAGGACACCGATGGCGACGGGAAGTCCGACCTCCGCGAGGTGTGGTTCGAAGGGTTTGCGACGGAGAACCCCCAGTTGCGGTGCAACCACCCGACGTTCGGTCCGGACAACTGGATATACGTGGCCAACGGGCTGCGGAACGGGAAAGTGCGAGCCGTCCGTCCCAAGTGGCCGAAGCCCGCTCCCGAGTCGGCGAAGCTCGGCGAGCCGGTCGACATCGCGGGCCGCGACTTCCGGTTCAACCCCTTCACCGGCGAGTGCGAAGCCGTCAGCGGATACGGCCAGTTCGGGTTGACCTTCGATGACGAGGGGAACCGCTACGTGTGCAGCAACCGCAACCCCTGCATGAAGGTCATCATCGAGGAACGCCACCTCAAGTTGAACCCGAACTTGGCCGTGCCGAGCGTGGTCGAGGACATCTCGCCTGCCGGGGAGCAGTCGAAGCTGTACCCCATCAGCCGAGCGTGGACGACCTCGAATTTGCACGCGGGGCAGTTCTCGGCAGCGTGTGGATTGATCTTCTATCGCGGGACGGCGTTGCCGGAGAAGTTCTACAACCAGAGCTTCACCTGCGACCCGACCGGGAACCTGGTTCACTTCAATGGCTATGAAGACTTTGAACCTTTCGACGCCGAAGCAATTCATCGAGAATTCCTCGCCAGCGACGAAACTTGGTTCCGCCCGGTCAACTCAGCCATGGGACCGGATGGAGCACTCTACATCGTCGACATGTACCGCGCTGTTGTCGAGCACCCTGACTACATGCCTGCCGAACTCAAGACACGCCCCGACCTCAAGATCGGTGCCGAACGCGGCCGCATCTGGCGCGTGGTCGGCCAAGGCGAGCGGGGCGGCGTCAGCCCCCCGAGTCTGCCACTACCGACCGATTCAGTCGAGATCGCCAAGCTGGTAGTCCACCCCAACGGGTGGCATCGAGACACCGCTCATCGGATGCTGATCGAGAAGCAATCGTACGAGACCGAGGAGACTCTCTGGGGTTTGATTCTTTCTGAGGAATCGAAGCGGGGCAAGGACGGTGCCGCCGTGGCTCTACGAACCTTACACGGGCTCGAGCAGATCACATCGAAGGATCTGACGGAGATTATTCGCCGCGAAACGGCTTCTCTTCCAGTGGGAACTAAGGCGAGTCAACCACAATCGGTATATCGCGCGATCGCGAGAACAGCAATTCAATTGGCGGAGGATTACGTCGCTGACGATGCCGACTTGTCGAAAGCGGTCATTGCTTTCACGGAGAAGTATTCACCGACACTCGCAAGGGCTGATGTCCACCTGACCCTCGGTCGACTCGGGGAGCGAGAGCGCGAGAGCCGGATCAAGTTAGGATTAAGTCTGGCTTACATCCCACTGCAGACGGCACTTGGAGAAGGTCCGTTTCTCCCCGAGATCATACAGCAACTTCTGAAGAAGGACCGAGGGACTGGGCGGAGCATCATTCCAGCCTATTTGATTCAAGCAGCCACGCGGGGAGCGAAGCCCGAGGAACTGGCTCCCTTGTTTGAGGCCCTGGTCGATGCATCGGCGAAGCGAGAAGTTCTCATCATGATTGAAACGCTGCCTTCGAGGGGAGTCGCATTGGATTCGCTCCTCCAAGACGCGATGATCAAAGACAAGTGGAACGCTCTGCTCGAACAAACCGCTAAAGAATGTGCCGACCGATCGCTGGCCGATGATCAACTGGCCGTGAAGATTCCGTTGCTCCGCCACGCGGCTCATGAAACCGCAGTGACCGCGATTCGCGACTTGCTCAAGAACGCGACGCCGACGTTGCTGAAGCCCGCGATCGAGACGGCGTCCACACTGGCTGACCCTGATGGCTTCGATCTGATCACCCAAGACTTCTCGTTTCGAACTCCGTCGATTCGAAACTTGATCCTCGATGGTTTGCTGCGAAGCGAACCCCGCATCACCAAGCTCCTCGACCTCGTCGAGTCGAATCAGATCTCGTTCCTCGAAATCGGCCAAACCCGACTAGCCAGTTTGCAGCAAGTCAAGAACCCCGAGATTCAGCAGCGGCTCAAGAAACTGATCGCGGCCAATGCACCGGCGGATCGGTCGAAGGTGTTGGAGGAGTACCAGGCGGCACTGACTCACGCGAGCGACCCGCTGCGGGGCCGGGAGCTGTTTGCCAAGAATTGTGCCCAGTGCCACAAGATCGGCGACCTGGGTGTGGATGTGGCCCCCAACATCTCCGACTCGCGGGTGAAGACGCAGGCTCAGTTGCTGGTCGACATCCTCGACCCCAACCGGGCCATTGACAACAACTACTTCAGCTACACGCTAGTCGACACGAGCGGCAAAGTGGCGACCGGGATTATCTCGTCCGAGACCAGTAGCAGCGTGACCATGAAGCAACCGGAAGCAAAGACGATCACCGTCCTCCGCTCCGAAATCGAACAGCTCAAACCCAACGGCGTCTCACTGATGCCGGTCGGGTTCGAGAAGCAACTCAGCGTGGCCCAGCTGGCCGACGTGATCTCGTTCATCAAGAACTGGCGGTATCTCGACGGGCAGGTGCCGAAAGAGGTGATTCGGTAGCCAGGCCACCCCCGTTGAGCCGCGACGCGAAGTCTTTGAAGCGGAGCGTGCCCATGTTCCCGCGAGACGCTCCCCTTTCCACTGGTAAATCCGTTCGTCTTGTTCTCAAATGCGTCACTATACCGGGGACATGGATGCCTCGGCTCCCGTGTTGTGGCTTGTGAAGTGGTCCCGATGCTTGATCTGCAATTCGTCTGTGAGAACCGTGACGCTGTCGAGGCCAACTGCCGCAACCGGGGCGTGCCGATTGATTTGTCGGCTTTGGTCGGGTGGGCTGGGCGACGGCGGCAGTTGATTCTTCACGGAGACCAGTTGCGGTGCGAGCAGAAGGAGCTTTCGGCTCAAATCCCCAAGGCCCCGGCGGCTGATAAGCCGGGGCTCATCGCGCGCGGCAAGGAACTCCGCGAGCTGATTCAGCAGGGCGAGGCCGAACTCGTCACGGTCGAAGAGCAGCTGCGAAATGAGCAGATGCAGATCCCGAACATGACGCACCCGGACGCTCCCGTCGGTCGGGAGGAGCATGAGAGCGTGACCGCTCGCGAGTGGGGTGCGAAGCGGCAGTTCGACTTCAAACCGAAGGACCACGTGGAGCTCATGGCGTCGCTGGACATGGTCGACCTGGAAGGCGGGACCAAGGTCGCCGGGCACGGGTTTTACTTCCTCAAGAACGCGGGGGCGCTGCTGGAATTGGCCCTCGTGAACTACGCGGTCGAGAAGCTGCGGAGCGAGGGGTTCACGATTTACACGACGCCGGACGTGGCCAAAGACGAGGTGCTGCACGGCACGGGGTACATGCCGCGCGGACCAGAGACGCAGATCTATTCGATTCACAACACCGATCTGTCGCTGGTGGCGACTGCCGAAATCACGCTCGGCGGGATGCTGCGAGATGAGATCATCGACTACGCCAAGCTGCCGATGAAGGTGGCCGGAATCTCGCACTGTTTCCGCACCGAAGCGGGCGGCCACGGCAAGGCCACGCGCGGCATCTACCGCGTGCATCAGTTCACCAAGGTCGAGATGTTTGGCTTCACCGCCCCGGACCTGAAGTCCTCGGATGAGTTCCACGAGATGGTGGTGCGGATCGAGGAGGACATCTTCCAGGGTCTCGAAGTCCCGTACCGCGTGCTCGACATCTGCACCGGCGACCTCGGCGGACCGGCCTTCCGCAAGTACGACCTCGAAGCCTGGATGCCCGGTCGCGGCACAGCCGGCGAGTACGGCGAGATCACCAGCGCGTCGAACTGCACCGACTTTCAGTCGCGCCGCCTGGGCATCCGCACCCGCGTCCCCGACAAGAAGGGGACGCAGTTCGTCCACACCCTCAACGGCACCGCTGTCGCCTGCACGCGGGCCATGATCGCCGTGATCGAGAATCACCAGCAGTCGGACGGCAGCGTCATCGTGCCGCCGGTGCTGCGGAAGTGGATGGGGATGGACCGCATCACGCCGTAGCCACGTTCGCCAGAACGTGGGGGGCCGGAACCGGCGTCCGCACACGGGGAAAGACTTCCGAAGTCTCAGAAGACTTCGGAAGTCTGTGGCCACCCCGCCAACGACCAGCCAGTTCGCCCACCTTCTGGCGAAGGTAGCTACAATCGCTAGAACGTGAATGCCAGAAACGGAGGTGAGCGATGCCTATGGAAGCGATCAGTCGGTCTGGCCCGACGTGCCCTACGCGGCTCGTACTCGTCATCGGCATGCTGCTCGCCGCGTGTGCGAATGCGCTCGCCGCACCTCGGCCGCCGCGTCATGTGACCGTGGCCGATCACCCGATCGATGGGGGCAGTGTTCTCGATATCCGATTTAGTCCGTCGCCCGATGATTTACCGGACAACGATCGTCAGGCTGCGTTTGAGTACGTCGTTCACGTGTCCGGTGAGTATCACGGGGAGTACACAGAGGTGGCTCGGGCCAAAGGGAGCGGGCAATGGGTCCAAAGGCCGGAGAGTCTTGATCCTCCGGAACTGAAGATCCCCATCGCCGGGCGGACCAGCGGCAAGCCGTACTGGTTCCGCGTCGTGGCCATCAACCCCGCAGGCGAACAGTCATCATTTGCCGAAACTCCCCTGGCATCGCCCGGCATCGCGACCCGCCAGTGGTTCGACGCCCGCCGGATGTGGCTGGCCATTGTGATGACGGCCATCTGCGGAGCCGTCGTGGGGTATGTCATCGCCGCTCGCATGGGGGTGAAACTGACGATTCGCAAGATCGCGGGACTGGATGCCATCGAGGACGCTGTGGGCCGCGCGACCGAAATGGGCAAGGCGTGCCTGTTCGTGCCGGGGGTGCAGGACATCAACGACATTCAAACGATCGCGGGCCTGACCATCCTCGGGCGCGTCGCTGAAAAAGCCGCCGAGTACGACTGCGAACTCGATGTCCCCACCAGCCGCTCACTCGTCATGACCGCGGCGAGAGAGACCGTGGCAGCTGCGTTTTATGCAGCCGGGAGGCCAGATGCCTTCAACGAAGACCGCATCTACTACGTCACCGATGAGCAGTTCGCCTACGTCTCGCACCTGACCGGGATCATGGTCCGCGAGAAGCCCGCAGCGTGCTTCTACCTGGGGGCGTTCTTCGCCGAGTCGCTGATTCTCTCCGAGACCGGCAACGCCATCGGAGCGATTCAGATCGCCGGCACCGCTCAACCGGCCCAGCTCCCGTTCTTCGTCGCCGCGTGCGACTACACGCTGATCGGCGAGGAGTTCTTCGCGGCGTCGGCCTACCTCTCCGGTGATCCCGACCAACTCGGGAGTCTCAAGGGGCAGGATGTGGGCAAGGTGATTGTGACGGTGCTGGTGTTGATCGGCGTCTCGCTATCGACCTTAGCGAACGTGTGCCAGGGGAACTGGGAACCGGGATTGCGGTCGGCAGAGAGTTACCTATTGGATACCGTCCTGGGTGAGGGATAATCCCGTGGGAGAGGTTTCCAGTGCCTTGTCAATGCCAGGGATTGGGGTTGAGCCAAGACCGTTCGGGAGGAGCCTCGCCCTTCCGGTCGGTGTTCGCCATCGAAAAACGGGACGCACACACCGGCGGGGGAGTCCGGATTGGCCGATCCCTCAACAAGCCCAGAGGTCGCTGCGAGTCCAGACGAGCACGGTGGTCACGACTCCCCACAGCATGGCCGCAAACACGATTCGCCGGGAGGCTGTACGCGGGTCGCTGGTCAACGAGAGAACCCGCACCAGTCCGTTAGCCGACAGAGCCAGCCAGGGGATCAGCAGCGGCATCATGAACCGGTCCCCAGCTGCGATCGGGACGTACCAGGCCATCATGACCCACACAATGCCGGTCCATGAGATCAGCACCAGCGCTGGCAGCTTTGGCGTGTGACAGAGGCCCAGCAGACCCAGGGCGAAGAGCGGCAGACCCAGCAGCACGCGGGCGTCGCTCCAGGGCGCGGGGCCGAGCGTGCGGAGGCCAATGAATGCCTCCCAGGCGAGTCCGGTGGCCTCGCGCTGGATCAGGTCGGTCGCTGAGTGCGTGGCGAGGTACTCCGTTCGGGCCTCTTGCACAGTCATCCGCTCTGCCATCGCGTTCGGGGATTCGAACGCATCGACCCACAACAGGTACGAGTTGACGTTATAAGTCGCCGATCCGAACCGGATCTGGTTGCGAACCAGCAGCGGGGAGGCGGTGATGAGGAACGCGAGGACTAGCGCGATCGTGGAGACAGTCCCTCGGCGTCGTTCGTTCCGGTGCCATGCACCGAGGATGCCAGACGCCAGTGTGGCTCCCGCGAGAAGCAGTAGACCGGTCCCCTTGGTGAGGTAGGTGAGTCCCAACAGGGCGCCGATCAAGATGGCCCGTTCCGGGTCGAGCGATGAGGGGTGAGGGGTGAGGGTCGGAGTGTCTCGATGGGATGACATCATCGCCAACCAGGCGCCCCCCGCGAGGCCGGTTAGCAGCGACTCGCACACCACGCGCGGGGCGTGATACAGCCACGCGCCGTTGGTGCCGAGTAAGACGGCCAAGACTCCGGCGGTCAGCGGCCCCATCCTCCGCCAGACGAGAGGCAACACGACTCCCATCGAGAGCAACGCGAGCAGACCGGTGACTCCCCGTCCGAAGGGCAGGGTCGGATTCAAAGACAAGAGGGCGGGCAGCAACGGGTGCCGGTTAGCCTCCTCGAACCGACCGCTCCACAGATCCCGCCACAGGCCAGTCCATCCGCCGTGGTCGTGAATCTCGCGAGCATCCCTCAAGAAGGCAGCTTGGTCGTCGTCGTCTGGCGTGTCCTGGTGCTGCGAGACCCAGTAGGTGTTCACGGCGAACAGCAACACGCCGAACAAGATGAGCGCCACCCCGGCTCGGTGGCCAGTGGCGATCCCGGGAGCCTCTCCCGTGCGGTTCAAGAACTCGGCGAGGTGAGCCCGTCGGGCTTCAATCCAGGAGTCACTGACTCGGAGGGCTATTCCCCATGCGGCGATGCCCGCGAGGAGGCCGAGAACGGCCACTCCCCACAGGAGCGGGGACTGGCTGGCGAGCAAGAGCCCCTGCCGAATCGTGACTGCCGCGCAGAGCCACGCGAATGTCCCCGACACTGCCAGGAGCGAGCGAACGATGCGCGGACGGGAGATCGGGGAGCGGTCCATGAAACGCGCCGTGGGATAGGCTTCCAGCCTGTCGAAAGTCAGAAGATGACAGGCTGGAAGCCTATCCCACGCGGACGGGCCAAGGGGCCCGTCCCACGCTCGCCGTTAGCCGACGACCTGTTCATCGGTTTCCGGCACGGCGTCGCTGTTGGGGTCGAACCACTCGTCCTTGAACTCGATCCGCTTCTTCTTGTCCATCGCCAGATTCGCGGTCAGGGCCATGATGGCGTCGGCCATCGCGACCGTGCCGGGGCAGCGCAGGCCGCCCTCGCTGGCAGGGAGCATCTTGCCGTCCTTGTCGTAGTAGGACGGGCCGTAGTTGCGGATCGCGTAGGCGAAATGCTCCATCTCCTCGGTGTAGCCCCGGCTGATATTGGTCGACCAGTCGCTGCCGCCGGACGACTTGGCCGGTCCGGAATTGGTCTCGTAGGCACTGAGGACCGGTCCACCAGAGACCGCACTATTCACCACCCACAGCCGCTGATCCGGCCCACCGCCGTCGCTGCCCTTGCCCTCTTCCTTGTAGAGCTGCGCTTCCTTTTCGGTCTTGACGATCAGCGTGCCCCGGCTGCCGAAGACGGTCTCGCCGTAAGGCTCGAACTTGTTCGTGCTGATCGAGGAGTAGGTGACGATGGCGAGGTCTTCCGGGGCCTGATCGTAGTTTCGACCGGGAAACTCGTAGGTCACATAGACATGGTCGTTGATCTGGCGGTCGTCCTTCTGCTTGTCGGCTGAACCAACTCCCGGCACGCCGTAGAAGTTCTTACCGCCGAAGCCCTGCACTGCCAGCGGGTGGACCTTGCCTAGGAAAATGCTGCAAGCGTCCATCTGGTGGCTGCCGAGTTCGGCCATCAACCCGCCGCCGGTCGTGTTGTACAACTTCCAGTCGATCAACTGCTCCGGCGAGGTGTAGCCGAACTCCTTCAAGTCGATTTTCGACAGAGCTGCGATGTCGACCTTGGCCTTGGCGTCGGTCGACTTTCGCCACTGATCGGAGTTCGGGAAGCTGTTGTTGCGGTGCCACTGAGCTCGGATGTGCTTGATGTCTCCGAGCAGCCCGCTGCGGACGAGGTTCGCCGAGTTGTCGTAGAGTACGCTGTAGTGCCGCTGGTGTCCGACCGTCAGCACGAGGTTCTTGTCGCGGGCCAGCCGGATCAGCGACTTGCACTGGGTGATCGTGCGAGCCATCAGTTTTTCACAGAGCACATGCAGCCCCGCTTCGAGGCACGCCTTGGCCACCGGCTCATGCTGGCTCAGCGGCACGGCGATGATGACCGCCTCCAGGCCGAGTTCGTCCTTGGCAGCCAGGAGTGCCTTGTGCGAGTCGTACAGTTTGACCTTGCCCGCAGCCGCTGCGCCGAGCTTCCGCACGAGCCCGATGCGGTCGTCGTTGCCATCCCCTTCCATGGCCCGAATGAGGTTCATCGGACGCAAGTCCGCCACAGCGACCACCTCCATGTACGCCGTCGGATGCTGGGTCATGAGGATGTTCCCCTCATCCCCGGTGCCGATGAAGGCGACCTTAAGCGGGGCCCCCTTCAACTCCTGATAGCCGAAGTACATCGCCCCCAGGCCGGTGGATCCGGCGGCAACGCCCTTGAGCAGGTCGCGACGGGTCAGGCCCACAGCGTCCGAAAAACTCTGCTTCCCAATTTTCTGCTGTTCGGGGGTCAGGTTCATGGCATTCTCTCTGCAACCACTGGATGAGCCCGCTGTGCCCCTCGGTCAAAGAGGGTGGCCAGGCACACTGCGATCCGCCCCTCGATTGTCAGGAGGGGAACCTCCATTGTGCAGTGGGGAGGCGGTCGCTTTCAAGGCTGCGACCTTCTCCCGCCAAAGTTCCCCTCGAATCCCAAGAATTCGGAGAACACAACCGATCCGGAAAGCCCGCACAACCACACGGGGGAGTGGTCCCCAGATCGGGGAATTTCCCCATCGGCTTGAATGCCTCCGGCCAGAAATGCCGATGGATGCATTACCAAGCTGCGGGCTGCATCGGTTGTAGCTGATGCGTCGGGTGGATTCGAAGGCTGGCGAATCTGGGAAGTTTGAAACGGACCGAAGGTTCGCCGCCTGTTCCTTCCCGGATCTCGTCTACAGAGCAGGATTCCCAATTGAGTGCGGTCGCGATTCCCAGTATCATGGACGGTTCTAGCAGTGATGGGGGATTGCCCCGAATCTGCTGGCATGAGGAAGGACTCCTCGCCTGTGTCATCCCGGAGTACCCACTCCGGTCGGGTCGCTGTGAGCGGATTGTCCCTGAGAGCCAGTGCGGCCTCACGATGCAGGTTTGACCGGATGTTCGAGACTTCTCTGAGGGTATGACTCCCTCTTCCCCACCACGATGGTTCCGTGCAGTACTCCAGTCGACGGTGACTGGGGGCTGAGGTTTCCGGAAAAGCGGTGTGTCGCCGTGTCAAACGTACGCTGTCGGGCTGGCCTGACGTGCGGATCTGTGGCTCGCGGTAACCATACACACCGACCAATGTTCAACCAGAAAGAGTGTTCGATGGGTCATCTCCTCCTGACCGGTGCCACGGGTTTGCTCGGGCGTTACCTGATGCGGGACTTGATGGAAAAGGGCGTCAAGCTCGCCGTCCTCGTCCGCCCCAGCCGTCGCAAGGCACCCGAACTCCGCATCGAAGCCGCCATGCGCTACTGGGAGCAACAGCTCGGTCGCAAGCTGCCGCGTCCGGTGGTCTTGGCGGGGGACATCTCGTTGCCGGATTTCGGCCTCAGCCCGGCCCAGATCAAGTGGGCAGCGGAGAACTGCACGGGGATGCTGCACAACGCGGCGAGTCTGTCGTTCGTGACGACCGGTCGCGACGCCGAGCCGTGGCGGTCGAATGTCGGCGGGACACAGAACGCGATCGAGTTCTGCCGTCAGGCGGGCATCCGCCAGTTCTTTCATGTGTCGACGGCGTACGTGGCCGGGAAGCGGTTGGGCAAAGCCTACGAGAATGAACTGGATGTCGGTCAGGAATTCGGCAACTGTTACGAAGAGAGTAAGGTCGAAGCCGAGAAGGTCGTCCGCGAGTCGAACGCCTTCGACTCGGTGACGTTCTTCCGTCCAGGGATCATCATCGGCGACAGCGTCACCGGGATGACCACGACCTACCACAACTTTTACGTGGCGGTGAACCTCGCCAAGTCGCTGGCCGATCACAAGACCGTCAAGGACGAAACTGGGCTGGCGGTCGCCAACGAAGTCCACTTCAACATGAACGGGAACGAGCGGAAGCACCTCGTGCCGGTCGACTGGGTGTCGGCGGTGATGGCCCACATCGTCAGCCAGCCGCAGCACCACGGGAAGACCTACCACCTGACCCCGCGTGTGCCGATCACGATGCGGTTGATCCGCGATGTTCTCGAAGCGGAGGTCGGGTTCTACGGCGTCGAGTTCTACGGAGCTGGGGATCGTCGGACCGACTCGTCCGAGAACGAAGACATGTTCTTCCAGCACATGGAGGTCTACAACTCCTATTGGCGCGAAGACCCTCAGTTCGACACCACCAACACCCAGACGGCTGCCCCGCACCTGCCGTGTCCGATGGTCGATCGCGCGATGCTGCGGCATCTGACTCGTGTGGCGATCGTGAATAAGTTCAGTTGGAAAGACCCGGTGGTGGATGTCATGCCCGCCAAGGCAGGCGTCTGATCCAGTGCTTTCCGTGTGACGCTTGAAAGCTCAGTGGTGGCCACCACTGGGCTTTTTTCATGGTTCCAGGACATTTCATGTCGATCCTGAGCAACCTCGCTCTGGCATCCGAATGCGGCATTGATGGATCATTGGCGAGTGCCTTGTCAACGCGAAGAATGGGGTTGGGCCCGGCCCGTGTGT
>JAYTWO010000073.1:0-6337 GCA_043743415.1 Planctomycetota bacterium | reverse complement strand
GAGGGAGTGAGTTTCTGTTCTTGCACCTTGGCCAGGATAAAGCGGTCGATCGGGTTGCGGACTCGCGATTCCCACTCAGCGGGGATGGCCGGTGGGGCGTGTGATTGCAGTGCCTTGAGCGACCACCAGTCGTACCCCGCGCGCTTCTCCGACGAGTACCGAAACGGGTCGATCGGCCCGCTGCCCCATTGAGCCCCCTGCTTGATCCAGGCTTCGAGCAGTGCCATTTCGCCCGCGCTGAGCTTCGACTTCGGCGGCATCTCGCCATCGCGAACCCGCTGCCAGAGCAGGCTACCCGCCGCATCGCCCGCGACGAGGACCACTCCGTTCTCGCCGCCCTTCGCCACCAATGCGGCCTCACTCAGATCGAGCTTGCCCTTCGGGTCGGCTCCATCGTGGCACTCCAGACAATGCTTGGCAAGCAGCGGGGCGACCTGCCGGTCAAAGTCGACGACTGCATCGTCCCCGCTGACTGGAGACGCCGCAGCGATCAGTAGTACAACCAGAATGTGAGGAAAGTTCATCGGCGATAGCTTCTGGGGATGTCGGACGGTCGTAGATGAAGCGTAGGACGGCCTTTCCAGGCCGTCCTGTGAAATCGCTCGCCCAGAGACGGCCTGGAAAGGCCGTCTTACCGGGAATCGATGTCAGACCTCTCGCCAAAAGCCGTCAAGTTTTCAGTCTCGGGGAACTCGACACGCAAGTAGATCTCGCTCAAGGGTAACGCGATTCCGATCGACTCCAGCGTGATCGAGTCGGCCAGGTCTCGGGCCTCGCTCAGAATCCATTTGCCTTCGGTTCCCCGTTGGAAGACCTCCACGTGAGGACTCGATTGCGAGACGAGGACATACTCTTGCAATGAATCGATCTGGCGATAGTGGTTCGCCTTGGTCCCTCGGTCGTACTTCTCCGTTGAGTCGGAGAGTATCTCGAACAGCACCTTGGGCGTCAGAAGCGTGTCCCCTTTGTCGTCCACAAACAGAGGTTTTTCGCAAGCGATCGACAGATCCGGGTAGGTATAGAGGCCGGTCTTCGAGACACGCACCCGCATGTCGCTGCCGTAGGTTTCACAGGGGCCTGACAGCAAACGTTGTGAGACATTTCGAATCAGATTGACAGCAATCTGATTGTGCTCACGGCTGGCCCCCGACATGGCGAACATCTCGCCCCGGTAGAACTCGCTCTTGAACGAGGCCTGGCGTTCGATCTCCAGATAGCGCTCGGGAGTCAACTGGGGAATGGGAACTGTCGACATCGGATGACTCCGTGAGGGGCGTGGGACGCCAGTGAGGTCTCGTTGAGTAGACTCAGGAAAGTGACCATGAAGCAGCCGGTGAGTCTCAACCCCACCCCTCATGACGCCTTGGGTGTCTGGCTGCGGGTCTCATGGATCACGAATGAACATTCCCGCAGTCTGTGGCTCCGGTGGTGGGAATACAACACGCTGGTAGATTTCGCTGAGCGGCAGTGAAACACCGACTGAGGTCAGGGTGAACGAGACCGTCAGGTCTGCCGACTCTCTCAACTTCCAGTCGCCGTCGGGAAGTCGCTGGTAGACCTCGACTCGCGGTTCGGATTGCGAGACGAGGACGTATTCTTGCAGCGAAACAATCTTTCGGTACTGCGACGATTTCGAACCCCGGTCGTACTTCTCGGTCGAGTCGGAAAGGATTTCGAACAAGACCGTGGGGTTGAGGAGCGTATCGAATTGATTGTCCAGAAACCGAGACGGCTCGCAGTGGATCACGGCATCAGGATAGGTGTACAGCCCAGTGGCCGAAACGAGTACACGCAGATCACTTCCCACCGCTTGGCAAGGAGTCCCCTCCAATCGATTACCAAGCTGCCGGATCAGATTCGCTTGAATGGTATTGTGCTCGCGGCTGGCCCCCGACATGGCGAACATCTCGCCCCGGTAGAACTCGCTCTTGAACGAGGCCTGGCGTTCGATCTCCAGATAGCGCTCCGGAGTCAGCTGGGGAATGGGGGCGGTTGACATCGGATGAACCTGTGAGGACTTGTTGAGTAGACTGAGGAGGATGACCATGAGGGCAGGCGGCAAGCCCTTCGCTCCTCGGGTTCGGCGAAGCAGCGATTCACGGATCACGAGCGACCAGTTCTCCAGACTGTGGCTCCAGTGGTGGGAACTCGACCCGCAGATAAATCTCGCTCAGCGGGAGCGTGATGCCCACCGATTCCAGCGCGATGGACGCGGTCATGTCTCGGGCCTCGCGGTAGATCCATTGGCCCTCAGTGCTGCGCTGGTAGACTTCGACGCGCGGTTGGGATTGCGAGACCAAGACAAACTCTTGCAGCGAATCGATTTGCATGTAGTGAGACATTTTCGTGCTGCGGTCGTACTTCTCGGTCGAGTCAGAAAGGATCTCGATCAGCACCTTGGGATTCATAAGAGTGTCGAAATGACTGTCCACAAACTGAGGTTTGTCGCAGGCGATCGACAGATCCGGGTAGGTATAGAGGCCGGTCTTCGGGATACGGACCCGCATGTCGCTGCCATAGGTTTCACAAGGTTTCCCTCGCAATCGATTGCGGGCTTCCCCACCGATGTTGTTGGCAATCAAGTTGTGCTCGCGGCTGGCCCCCGACATGGCGAACATCTCGCCCCGGTAGAACTCGCTCTTGAACGGGGCCTTTCGCTCGATCTCCAGATACTGCTCTGGGGTCAGCTTTCGATGGGGTGCGGTCGACATGCGGAGTTCCCTCGGTGAGCGGGCGATGCACGGCACCATTCCTCGACGGGAGTATACCCGATTTCCAGCTGATCACCTCATCGCCATCACTGGTCCAGGACCGTATCCCCCATCAATCGATGGGCTCCTTGAGACATTAACAGCTGCGCCACAGCGCGACCTATCGCCTCCGCGGTGTCCGCCGTGGAGGTGGCCTGGGCGGTGATCCGTTCCTGGCCATCGCGGCTGAGGACGACCCCTTCCAGCGTCAGGCGGTCCCCCTCGCAGCGGGTCAGCACCCCGACCGGAGCATGGCATCCTGCCTTCAGCTCCCGCAGGCACGCCCGCTCGGCCAGCACTTCCGTGAGCGCGGCCAGATCGGTCAGTCGACTCAAGATCACACTCGTGAACTCATCGTCGACTCGACATTCGAGGCCCAGTGCCGCCTGCCCCACCGCCGGATACACCAGCGGTGGAGCCAGCACCGCGCTGATTCGGCCCGCCAAGCCCAGCCGCCTCAGACCTGCCTCCGCGAGCACAATCGCGTCGTACTCTCCCTCATCCACCTTCCTCAGCCGCGTCTCGACGTTCCCCCGGACCTCCTCAAATCGCAAGTCGGGTCGGTGGTGCAACAACTGAGCCCGGCGTCGGAGACTCCCAGTTCCCACCTTGGCCCCCAATGGTAAATCGTCCAGCGACCCGACTCGGGAATGCGGCAACACCAGAGCATCGAACCGCGCCGCTCGTTCGGGAACCCCCGCCAGATGCAGCCCCTCAGTGGGAACCGTTGGCAAGTCCTTCAAGCTGTGAACTGCGAGGTCCGCGCGCCCGTCGAGGACAGCTGCCTGGACCTCGCGCGTGAAGACCCCCTGCCCCCCCATCTGACTCAGTGCCGAGAACCGGTCACGATCGCCGGTGGTGCTGATCTCAACGATCTCGACCGTGAGCCCCGGCTCAGCGGAGCGGATCAAGTCGGACACATGCCGAGCCTGCCACAGGGCCAGTTGGCTGGCGCGGGAGGCGATGCGGAGGATGCGGGAGGGGACAATTTCGCTCATAGGTTGCTCGGACTGCGGGGACATTCAGATCAATGTTAAGCAAGACTCCCCCACCGAGCGAGCGGCTGAGGCTCCAGAGTCGCTCGCAATCCGATCAGGGAATGAGTCTCTCGGAATGGTTGACGGTGTATGACTCCCGTCAATCGAGAAGCAACACCCTGTGTTTTAGGGATCACGGTTCAGTTTGAAGCCCTATTGGTTCGATAACATCGCCATACGTGAGTCGCCCCCGGCATCCCATCTACACAACGGATCGAGCTAGCGGTACAATTCAGTTGCGACACATCACGAGAATTCCGCCATGAAAAAGATCACATTCCCTGACGAAGCGATGGCCAGCCAGTTGCACTTGGCTCGAGGTCAAATTGATGTCTTTATTGGGGACTACCAGCGAGTGGGTTATGTGGTGTCTGCACAAGACTCTCCCGAGAGTTCGGGAGAGTCGGTCGAGGAATGGCACTTGGAAGACGGTTGTCATCTCGAAGAAACGCTCCAGGACTGGGGCGGTCTCGATGAACCGATGGAATTCGTGTCTGAGACTGGCCAGACAGTCGGCTTTTTCATCCCGGAGCGGCAACTGGAATTGGACCATTACGATCGTTTTGACCAGACAATTCGCCCCGAGAAGCTGAAATCCTACGACCTCGAACCTTGGGAAGGGAAGTCGTTGACCGATCTCTTGAATGGCTGTGAGTGGCCCGTTCAGTAGTTCATGACAAGGGAGCGGGGCAGTGTTCAAAGTGATATGGGCCAAGGGCGCGGATCTGTCGCTGGAGAACTACTACCTGGATGTTCGCGAAGGTCGCGTGCTGAAGCTCTCCAGTCTCGACAATCTCAAACTGTTTGAACTGGCTGCGATTTCAGAGTCCATTCGAACCATCCATCGGTTGTTGAGCGCGAATCCACTGGCCATCGGGCAGGCATCCACGGTGCTAGGTTTTCGAAAAATCACCATCGGTCCCATGACTGCGGGCTACCGCACGGACTCGAAAAAGAGACTGGTGCAAGTCTGCGTTCTTCATTACTTTCGACGACGGAATTGAGCAAGTGACCGTCTGTCGAAGCTCTATCCATTGAGTTCACGAGAGGTGGCCCACACCCGCTCCAGCACCACCTGCAACTGACTGGCCGCTTGGCCCCGAGACAGGACAGCTGCGAAGCCAGCGTTCCGTGCGGCTTGCAAACGCTCGGTGGCGACATGTGGGGCGTCGACGACGGTGATACTCGTTGAGCCAAACATAGGGAATCCTCTCATCAGGACTGAACTTTGAGCTGTCATGGTCCAGTGCCCGTCGAATCAGATCCTCTTCGTGGTTCGAATCCTTTGCCATCAAGTTCAAGTTGGCAGCCGCACGCGATGTGCTCTCGTGTTCGACGTTCCGAGGAGTCGATCATCTCCACTGTTGGGGCGACGAGTTTCGAAGGCATTTTCGATCACCTCTGAAAGTGGAGGTCTAGCCGCATCGGGATTAGGCCGGTCGATCACTGGAGGAGGGATGCACCCATTCGGTGCTGCCGTCGGCCCAGTTTTCTTTCTTCCAGATCGGGACGACCTCTTTAATGCGGTCCATGAGCCACTGCCCGGCTGCGAAGGCGGCACCGCGATGGGGGCAACTGACAGCCACTCCCACGGCGATGTCGCCGAGTTCCAGGTGCCCCAGCCGGTGGATGACGGCGGCGCGGATGATCGGCCAGCGGGTCTGGGCCTCATCGAGGAGGGTGCCGAGTTGCCGCAGGGCCATCTCGGGGTACGCCTCGTAGTCGAGGGAGGCGGTTTGCTTGCCGTCGGTCATCTCACGAACCGTGCCGAGGAACAGCACGACCGCCCCGGCTTGGTTCGACCGCACGCGCTCGAGGATCGCAGCCGGGTCGATCGCGGTGGGGGTGAGTTCGAGATGGCGGGTGTAGGGCATGGGAATGTGTGACGAGGGGGAATTGAACGCACAGCCGCGAAGGGGGTTACGGTCATTCGCGGCCCACTTCACCCGTTCACGACGCGCGGATGCCGCGCGGGGACGGGCAGGAATGCCCGTCCTACTTTAGGGCGAGCGGCAGGTTCTGAGTTTCCCGTGGGATAGGCTTCCAGCCTGTCATGCTTTCAGTCGGACGACAGGCTGGAAGCCTATCCCACGGTATCTCCTCAACTGCCGCTCACTTTAACGCAGAGCCCAGACGAGGGCGGCTTTGGCGAGGTGCATGCGGTTTTCGGCTTGCGGGAAGCACAGGCTCTGTGGGCCGTCCATGACTTCGTCGGTCACTTCCTGGCCCCGGCGGGCGGGGAGGCAGTGCATGAAGCGGGCCTTGCGGTTCGCGGACTTCATCAGGGCGGCGTCGACCTGGAACCCTACGAAGTCCTTCTGCCGGGCCTCCTTCTCGTCCTCTTGCCCCATACTGGCCCACACATCGGTGTAAACCACGTCAGCGTGCTTCGCGGCCTCGCGGGGGTTATTCGTCTCCAGCAGTTCCAGTTGGGGGAACCGCTGTTTGAGCCGCTCCACGAACGGGCGAGGGAACTCGTACTCCGGCGGTGTCCCAATCGCAAAACTCATCCCGAGGTGACCGCAAACCTCGGCCAGCGAGACGGCGACA
>JAYTWO010000072.1:0-1722 GCA_043743415.1 Planctomycetota bacterium | reverse complement strand
GGCGTGCCACCCGACCGAAGGTAAACGGACATGTCGTGTAACGGGATTCCTAGGTTCCGCAACGTCAAGGTATACAAGTGGAAGATTTCGTCATTGTTTTCATCAACAGACCAGGAGGAACCTCCCTTGACTTCAATGATGGAAATCCAAACCCCAAAGGTTCTCCAGTAGGCCAATGCCGCAATCCAGAGCGCCAGGAGCGAAAGAACAATCGCAACAGTGTCAGCCGTATTCATGCGGACTCCTATCGAGGCATTGCAAATGCGGTCTAGCCGCGTCACTACTGATCACAACGCGAAAAGCCCCGGTGGGGATCACCGGGGCTTTTTGGATTTTGCATCGACGCGAAGGAGATAGTCTTCAGCGACCGCGAATGAGGCACACGAACAGCATACAATCATTGCGAGAATGAGGGATCTGATCATTGTGGCATCCATTCTGAAATGGGAAGGGATCTGGCGGACTCGACAGGCTGGAAGCCTATCCCACGGGTCAGTACCACTCGCGCTTATTGACTACGTTGAGCAGCGGTTGGTTGTGGGCGAATCTTCTCACATTTTCGAGCAGCACACCGGTGTGGCGTTCGGACACGCGCGGCGAGGCTGCGGCCACATGGGGGGTGATGAGGACGTTCGACATCTGCCACAGCGGGTGCGAGGCGGGGAGCGGTTCGACCTCGCACACATCGAGGGCGGCTCCGGCGAGGTGGCCCGATTGGAGAGCGGCGGTCAGGTCGGCGAGGTCGACGATGATGCCGCGACCGACGTTGATGAGGTAACTGCCGCGCCGCATGCGGGCGAGGGTCGCAGCTCGGAAGAGTTTCTCGGTGCGGGGAGTATGCGGGGCGGCGATGACGACGAAGTGGCTCTCGGCGACGAGGGTGTCGAGTTGATCGAGTGGAGCGACCTCGCAGAGGTTTACGATCGTGCGCGGGACCGGATCGACCCCGAGGACTCGCATGCCGAATGCCCGCGCGCGGCGGCAGACCTCCTCACCAATGGCCCCGACGCCGACGACGCCCAGCGTGCAATCGGCGAGGTGCAGATGCGCCCGGTCGACAGGGCTGACCTCGCCCGGACCCACGGCGAAGTTCGGCAGTGCTGGGCCACCGCCGATGGCCTCCCAGCGTCCGGCCCGCTGCTGGTCTCGATAGAGATGCAGGTTCCGCGCGAAGGTCAGCACGTACCCGAGTACATGGTCCGCGATCACGTCCGAGAAGATCCCCCGCATGTTCGTCAGCATGCACGGGTGTTCGACGAGAGCTGGGAACAGATAGTGTTCCAAACTGGCGGTCGGGGACTGCACCCACCGCAGTCGCGTAGTCGCAGCGAGTAGTTCGGGGGTGAGTTTTCCGAAGAAGGCATCGGCGGTGGGCACGGCAGCACGGGCAGTGGCCATGTCGAGGGCGTTGATGACCGCACTGACCTGCCCCGCCGCGTCGATAACGCGGGCCAGGCGGGTGTCGTCAATGGCGGGACTGATGACGAGGTTCATGGGGGGGGAGCTAGCGGAGGCGTTTGCCTGCCCAGCTACCTTCGCCAGAAGGTGGGCTGCTGGAACCCGCGCCCGACAGTCTGGCACGGCCTCAACGAACATCGTCCCCGATGGAGAGAGACGAAACAATCCGCCCACGTTCTGGCGAACGTAGCTACCTCGACTTTTGCACTTTTCAGCGTCGTCGGGAACTGGGCTTGGTTCAAAGTGTGAGCCTCCGTGACAATG
>JAYTWO010000071.1:0-6848 GCA_043743415.1 Planctomycetota bacterium | reverse complement strand
GCTCGATGCCTGAGATTTGATACCCCAAGCATTGTCACGGAGGCTCACACTTTGAACCAAGCCCAGTTCCCGACGACGCTGAAAAGTGCAAAAGTCGAGATAGCTGCGTTCGCCAGAACGCGGGGGGCCAGAGAGGCGCCGAAAAAGCCCCGCACGGGATCGGTCGCTAAGTTCAGAGTCCGCCACTCGGATCGCAGTTGTCCGACGTGTGGCCCCTGTCTCTCCGCCCGCGTTCGCGTGGACGACATCGTTCGCTGGAAGGGGTCAGCGAAATACTGGGAGTAGGTGAAGAAAACGAACGATCACCCAAATGGTTACTGGAAGCATGATTGTTGCCGTTCCCAGTCCCATGACGCAAATCGTGCGAGAGACCTGAGTCGGTAAGCCGAGACGATGTTGTTCGAGTTCGCGAGTGAAGGCATGAATTGGCAAGATGACGCAGAAGATCATATAGACCGCACCGTACCACGCGAGGGCTCGGTCGCTTTGTACTGGCAGCTTGGGATCGAAACCACCCAGGTCCGGAAATAATCGCGGGATTCGAGCGACCACGAGCCCAAACCCAATGAGAGTCAGAAAGATGTTTGCGAGAAGCCGACCGCGTGATGTAACACTGGAACTAGAGGCAAAAAATGCGATCGATGAAGGGACCACGAACAACAGAATCAAACCCACACTGAACCCGCGAATCATGCCAAGCTGGGCCACGATGGCGAGTAACGAACCGATGGTCCAAGCGCGGTTAACGGGTGACATTCCCCCCTACGACTTTCTCTGTCGGCGTTCGCGTCGTGATGATCAGGACTGCCCGGCTGGGCGATTCGCAACAGGATATTAGAGCAGTCACGTAGGGTGGGACAAGCTCGCTTCGAGCGCAGGCCCACCATTTGGCGGTGCCACGTCGCACGTGGTGGGCCAGCGCTCGAAGCGAGCTTGTTCCACCCGACTTCACACGCGGATTCATGGTGACCTCAGCGGTTGGAGTTGCGAGAGAGCGTTCTTTCGCGGAGCGAAAGACGACACTCGGGGTGGCCTCACGCCCGTTGCCCTTCTCTCGCCGCAGCGGCCCGCGCGGGCAGCCAGATCGGCTCGACCCCCTGGTTCTCGAACAGATGCGCCAGGTGCAGGTGGCAGGTGAACATCATGATCTGCTGGCCTTGCTCCGCGAACTCCAGCAGCGTGCGCACGGCGGCCTCGGTGCGGAGTTGGTCGAAGTTGACCACCACATCGTCGAGGACCATCGGCAGCTCGACCCCGCGATCCCCGAAGTCCTTCATCACGGCCAGACGAATGGCCAAGAACACCTGCTCGCGGGTGCCCTTGCTCAGGTGTTCGACCTTCAGCGATTCGGCCTTCTCGTCATCGACCACCAGATGCCGCTGGCCGAGCGGCGTCCAGATGTTGTGGTACTTGCCGCAGGTCAGCCGTTCGAGGTACTCGGAGGCGTGCTTGAGGATCTCCGGCTGACAGGTCCGCTCCACACGGGACCGCATCTTCTCGACGGTCTGGCCGCAGGCTTTGAGGGCCAGCCAGCGGTCGACCGATTGGTTCAACTGGTCGGCCAGTTGAGCCCGCTCGAACTTCAACGACGAGGCCCGGCGATCGTTTTCGAGGTCCAGGATCTCCTGCTTGATGCGGCCCAGCTTCTCGAACAACTGTTGCAGTTGCTCGTCGATCCCGACCAGTTCAACTCGCAACTGGATCGACTGCTCTTCGTTCTTGGAGGGCACGAAGCGCAGGAGATCCTCCTCAACCACCGCCAGATCGGGTTCGAGACGGGCGGCAGCGGCGACTTCTTCTTGAGCGGCGGAGTGGAGACGCACCAGTTCGTTGTACCGCTGGAAGGCCTTGAGCTTGGATACCAGGTCCGATCGATCGGTGGCCCCGGCCTTCGCGAGCAGAGCGGACCGCAACGCCCGTACCGCATTGACCGACTCGCTGATCTGAGTCAGCCGCTTCCGCTTCTCGTCTAGTTCCTGGGTCAAGCGGGTCAACAGTTGCCGTGAGTCCTCGATCTGTCGCAGTTGGATTTCCCACTGCGAGAGCAACTGATACCAGTCGAACTTGGCGTCGCGTGAGCCGTTGCGGCGGGCCATGCCCTCGACGCGGCTGCGAAAGTCCTGGACGCGGCGGTCATCGATTTCGAGTTCGCGGTTGTCATCGCGCCACTCCATATACAGGCGGCGGGCATCGGCCACGAGTTGCAGCAGATCGAACGCCTCCTTGACCTTGAGCGTCTCGGGCAGCCCGAGTCGGCGCAGCTGCTCGCACCACGACCGGCGGGCGCTCACGATGTCGCGCTGTCGGGCCTTGAGAGACTGCCGCAATCCGGCCATGCGGTTGCGGATCGACTCGATGCGTTGCGACTGCCGTTCGAGGGCGTCGAACTCGGCGATACGGCGGCGAATGGCTCGTGCGACCGAGTCCTCGGTGAGGTTCTCCGGCTCCTCGCCGATCGTGTCAGCCAGGGTCGGCATTGGTCCCCGCGCGACATCGAGCTGGGTGATGCGAACGATCTCGTGGCGGACCTCGGCGAGTTCGTGTTCGATGTCGCGGCGACGGCGTTGCAGGGAATCGAGTCCGTAGCGAGACGGCTCAAAGTGCTCCTTCATGACCCACACCACGCCGCCGCAGAGAGCGGCCACGCTCAGGTATGTCGCCCCCACGATCCACGGCGCACTGCTGAAGAACCAAGAAGTCGTCTTCGCGATCGGCCCCAGTTCAAGCAGCGAGAGCAACCCGGCTGCCAAGAGCAGAATCCCCGCAATGCCGAAGAACCACAGCGTGGCATAGAAGTAGTCGGGCAGATCCTTGGGCCGATTGATGAGGTTGATTTGCAGGTCCAGTCCCGACATCAACTCGGTGAGGCTGGTCTCACGCGACCGCAGGGCCATCAGTTGTTCAAGCTCCTCCAGGCGGCGCTGGGCATGCTCGCGAGCCTGCGGGAACGTCAGCCCGCCAAGGTGCCGAACCTGCTCCTCGGTCGAGGCCAGCTTGCGGTTGGCGATCGCGGCGTACTGCTTGTACCGCCGGATGATTCGCCCGCGACTGGCTCCAGCACTCTGGAACTGCCGCGCGGCTTGTGAGAGTTGATAGAGGGCTGCGGGGGAGAACTCGGTCTCTTCGAGGCGGTCGGTGGCCCAGCGGCCCTGCAACCCGACGAGGGCTTGATCGAGTTGTCGCTTGGTGATCTCTTGTCGGGCGCGACGATCGGTCAGGCGGCGCTCGATGAACCGCACCGACTCCTGCTCGCCGAGCATCTGCCGAATGGCGGTCGCCTGCTCTTCGAGATGCGGGTCGAGCGTGTTGCGGGCCACCTCGGCCTCGACGCGGTCGACATCGGCTTGAGCCTGCCGCCGTCGCCCGTCGATGGCCTCGATCTCGGCATCCCAGCCATCGATCTTCTGCAACCCATCGCTGGGGAAGTCGACCAACCGGGGCAGGCCGTCCATCTCGCGCCGCAGTTGCCGCTCCTTGGTCCACGGGGCATGCACGCGATCCATGAACGCGCGGCCGCGAATCTCTCGTTGGAGTTGGATCTGGCGCTGCTTGCGACCGTTGATGTCGTTGTCGAGTTGATCGCGCTTGGCGACCAACTCATCGTACTTGCGCGAGGGATCGCCGAGGTTCACCAGTTCGCGATCGACGGCGTCGAGATCGCGTACCAGATTCAGCAACTCCCCCTCGCGACCGGTGTCGTCGAGGAGTTGCTTGCTGTCATTCTCGGAACCGAAGTGGGCTTTGAGGATGCGTTCCCCGTCCATACCCAGCGAGATGCCGTAGATGTGCCGGGCGACTTCCTCACCGTCAAGAGTGGCCAGCTCCTGCAACTCGTTCAGGCCGATGGCGAAGATGTTTTCGTAGATCGGCTCGGTGATCCCGCCGAGCAGATTCTTGAGCAGCGCTTCGGTCTTGAGCGGGTCTTCCACGCCATCGATCAGCAGTCGACCGCGCGTGCCCGGCGCACTGATGCGGCGCACGAGATGCTCACGTCCGGCCTTCTCGATGCGCAAGGCTCCGTCACAGCGGATCGGCGTCGGATGTGGGCCAGCGGTCCGCTCATCTTGAGGCCGGAACCCGAACAGCATGGCGCGGATGAACCGCATCAGCGTCGACTTGCCCGCCTCGTTGGGGCCGTAGAAGACGTTCGTACCGCCCGCGTTGAGGGGCAACGTCAGATCGCTCCAGACGCCGAATCGTTCGACTTGGAGTTCAGTGATTTTCATGGCTCTTGGTCCTCCCTGACTGCAACGAAATCGTCATCCCGTTGCTGAATGTCCAACCCGCTCCCCCTGAGCCGGATCAGGTCCACCATCCGCGGGCCAATTGCTGGGCCTCTTCCGCCACCCGCTTCGCATCCGCGTTCTCGACCAGCCCCGCCAGCTTCCGGCCCCACGGCGTGGCCATGCCGGTGAACAGCTGGCCGCGCTGTTTCCAGAAAGCGTCCTGCGGATTCAGAACGCCGGTCACGGTCTCGGAGAACTCCTTGAGCAGCTTGGCCGCCTCGTGGTCCTTGCCGGTCTCGATGACCTCGCGCGTCAACTGGTGACGGCGACGGACATCGGCGGAGTGGGCCTCGCGGTCGATTGCGTCCCACAAGTCCTTCTGCCGACGCGGCTCGGCTAGGCCATCAAACAGATCGCCCCGCCCCCTCAGCACCCACTCGAAGTTCCACAGGCTCTCCACCGGATGCGTCTCGTACTCCAGCAGTTGCAGGGCCATCTTCTCGGTCAGTTCTTCCCAACTGGTCGAGGTCGAACACTCGACAACCACGCGCTCCCAACGCACCGTCGCAGTGCGCAGCTGCTCTTGATGAACTGCCCCGCTGGAGTCGAGTTCGACCAGTGAGCAACCGTGTGCCCCGAGGCAGTACGGGCGTAGCGGCTGGGGCGTTCCGGGGGCATGAGCGAGTCCGCCCGCCAGCTTGAGCGACCGTCTCACATCGCCGCCGCCGAGCGCCAGGTAATTCCAGCCAGTGATCTTGGCCTCGAGCCAGTCTTCCAGTCGACCGGCTGGGATGTCGCCTTCGGGCACGACCCCGATTTGAATGATGCCCGGCTTGCTGGTCCGGGGGGCGGTGATCGCTCGCGACGAGGGAGAGAGGCAACTCACCACGCCGAGTACCTTGCCGCGTTCGGTGATCTCGACCGGGGCGTCTTTCTCTCCAGTGAACAGCGTGACCGAGTCCGGTAAGTTCCCTAGCCGCCGCCACGAGGTCGCCGAGTCCATCGTGCCGGGGGTGATGAAGACCGACACGCCTTGCTCGTCGAGTGTGTCGAGTCCATCGGTCAGCGTGGCCCGCGCTCGGAGCGTAAACGAGGTCTCATCGAACGTGTCACCACTGAGGATCAACACATCCGCCCGGCGGTCGACACACGCTTCCACAATGCGGTGGAAGGCTGTGATCGTGGCGTCCTCCACGAGACGCCGTTCCTCGCCAGACAACGGTCCAGCGCCCAGCACCGGCTCGTCGAGCATGAGCCGGGTGGCATGAATGAGTTTCAACGAATCGGCCATGCGGGAGTCCCTTCCTCGCGGTACGCCGGGGCCGACTTCGAGCCTCATCCATCAGGCCCTCCGCCTGCCATTCCCTGGCCGGCGAAGGATGTCCCATGAGGTCACGGAGTTGTGCCATCCGGCAATTCCTGCCGGAAGTATTGTCAAAGTTGGCCAATGAGGCAAGACGGGGTGGAAAAGTGGTTCATCCGACGATTTGGGGGGATTTCGAAATGCCTGACGGCATCGGGATTTACGGAGGCATGGCTCCCATGCGGCCTTGGCGACGCATGCCACAAGGCCCCTGGCCGAAAGCCTCGGCCAAGGGCTGACACGCCATGGGCGCATCGGAGACCAGGATATTCCTGGGCCGGTTGCTTCCCCGCAGAGCCCGCCTCCGCTTCTCCTAGCAGCGGCATTGCAGCAGATTGGCGTATCTCCATGCAAGTATGGGACATCGGAGAGATGCCTTGAAATTCCACCCCGGTCACGGGACACCCCAAAAATAGTCGGATGAACCCCAAAATAAAGGTTCCTGACACCTTTATTCACCTTTATTCACCCACCTTTATTCACCTCGGAGACACTGGCCATGAAGAAACCCTCCCTGGATTCTGTGCCACAGATTCCCCAAGGAGGGCTTCCGAATTCATACCAAGGATGGCTCACAACACGCAAGACCACCCAGGCCGGACCGATCATAACAAATGATCCCCGCCGCCCAAGACCAATCCCCGCGCCGACCAGGGTAAGAACCGGCGACGACAGTGCCATTCGTTCCTGACACCTTTTCTGACTCCTCCCTGTTTGGACTTTCAGTAGTCAAAGGAAAGTCGGCCCTTGCCAAACTCCTCCAGAGTAATCTCCGAAGTAAACGAACATGGTCCTTTGGCGTCCCTTAGTGCCTCTAATGTGCGTTTTGCAGAGATTGGTTCCCACTGCAAACAATGGGCAGCTGCCCAACACCTAACATGAGGACTGGGATCATCAATTAGTCTGATTACTGCTTCCCGGCCTTCTGATGTTTCACGAAGTTTCTTGTAGACGCCATGCATTTGTTGTTGCCACTTATTTGCAACCTTTGGGTTCGAGGAGGAAGTACCTTCTGCACCCTCTCGATAAGCCGCAACCAAATCTTCAATTGCTTGAGATGTCATGCCAATGCCTCACATACTACGGGAGAGTTCCACCAGAAAGTACACAATTCATGATGCGTTGTCCGAACGCATTCTGTTCAGCGAAGGACTGCGCAGGGTGGCCCCGGTTGAGTGAGTGGGTGGCACAGGTTGGCTCGCTTTGGAGCCTACCTGTGTGCCTTGGCACAAGAGGTTCACTCGCGATACGATCTTCCC
>JAYTWO010000070.1:0-4044 GCA_043743415.1 Planctomycetota bacterium | reverse complement strand
GACCAGGGTCGAGAAAAGTCAAACAACTCCTGGAAAACCTCGTGGCAATGAGTATGTAAATGTGCAAAAGTCGAGGTCGATCCCCTTCCGATTTTATGGGGCCGTCGTCACGGTGGGGCTGTTGTTTCTGCTGAGCTTTGCGGGTCTGCAACGAGAGCTGCTCGGCCACAGCGGGGGATGGAACGTGCTGGAGGGGATGGCCCTCCTGGTCATTGGCTGGGGGCTGATCGCTGGACTGACTCGGTGGGGAGCTTCCCATCCCGAGGACTCGCCGGTGTTCTTGATCCGACTCTGGCAGCGCTATTGGCTCCCGGCGGGACTGGTCGGCCTGTATGGGGGATTGAGCCTCTGGAACTTGCTGTGGGGGTTCGATCGTGGCAGCCACGACTATGGGATGCGATCCCATCTGGGTATGTGGTCGCTGCCGATTCTGGTTCCGTGCCTCATCACGAACATCGCGACTGTGGCGATGGCGGTGTGGTTGATGCGGGTCGGCTTGCGCGAGGACCGGGGCAGTCCCTTCTTCGGCGGTGTGCTGCTGTTCCTGGCATGGGCGATTGCACGGTATTGCGACCTGTTCGGCGGCGTCGGCGGCATGCTGGGTGCGGCGCTGATGTTCTTCCTGTGTGGGGCTGGACTGTTCGGCCTGGCCCGTTACTGGTCTCATCGCAAGGCGTCACCCGAATGAACACCTCTTGTCCCTCAGCTTCATCGCGAAGTGCCCTGGGCCAGTGGATCGACACGATCTTCACGCGACTCGACAGCATCCAGCGGCCCGGCATACTCGTGGCTGTGGCGGCCCAGTTCCTCGTGCTGTGCGGCATGATCCTGATGCAGATGATTCCGCACTTGTCGGGGACCACAGTCTGGCTCAAGGTGGTCCCGGTCGACCCCCGCGACATGTTCAAGGGCGACTACGTCATCTTGAGTTACAGAATGAGCCAATCTTCCAACGCAGCGGGTTGGATTTCGGCGGACGATGTCCCAGCTGGAACCGCCGTGTACGTCACTCTGGTGCCCGATGACGATGGCATCCACCATCGCGCGGAGCAGTACCTCCCAGCCCCCCCGCCCAGCGGCCTGTACATCAAGGGCACGCGACAAGCCTGGAACCGCATCGAGTACGGCATCGAAAGTTTCTACGTCCAGGCTGGCACCGGCCTCGACTACGAACAAGCCGCCCGCACTGGCACGCTCTCCGCCGAAGTCGCCATCGGCGGCGAAGGTCAGGCGGGGTTGAAACGACTGAAAGTCGGACCACCGTAGCGCCAGCAGGGAATGTCGCCTTTCGCCCCGCGAAAGGACGTTCTTTCGCGGGGCGAAAGACGACTCAGGGGGCTGGACTCCAACCTAACTCAGATCCCGCCCCGTAATGAGCTTGTAAGCCGCCCCTTCATTTTGCGTCGGGCGTTCCGGGCGGCCTTTGTGCATGTAAGTCAGCTGCATGCTATCGAGGCCCAGCAGATAGAGCACCGTCGCGTGCAGATCGTGCACGTGCAGCCGGTTCTCGACGGCGTGGAACCCGAGGTCATCCGTCGAGCCGATTGTCTGGGCCCCCTTGACTCCGCCACCCGCCATCCACATCGTGAACCCGGTCGGGTTGTGGTCGCGACCGTCCCCTTTTTCGCTCATCGGGGTGCGACCGAATTCACCGCCCCAGATCACCAGCGTGCTGTCGAGCAGCCCGCGCCGCTTCAAGTCCTTCAGCAATCCAGCCACCGGCTTGTCGGACTCCGCGAACCGCTCGCTGTGGTTCTTCTCGATCCCGGAGTGAGCGTCCCATTTGCTCCCCGCCCCGTGGTACAGCTGGACGAACCGCACGCCCCGTTCGACGAGTCTCCGAGCGAGCAGGCAATTGCGGCCAAAGGTTTCGGTGGTCTTTTCGTGGATGCCGTAGAGCTGCTGTGTATCGGCAGTTTCCTGGGCGAGGTCGACGACCTCGGGAGCGCGGGCTTGCATGCGGAAGGCGAGTTCGTACGAGCCGATGCGGGCATCGAGTTCGGTCTGGAACTGGCGCGGCAAGGCATGCTCGCGGTTGAGTGTGTTGAGCAGGTCGAGCTTGGCCCGTTGGGCTTCTTCGCTGATCCCTTTGGGGTTCTGGAGGTAGCGGATCGGCTCCTCACCAAAGTCGAGCTTGGTCCCCTGATACACCGCGGGCATAAACCCCGCACTCCAGTTGCGCGGCCCGTTAATCGGCGGCGTGTTGGAATCGGTGAGGACCACAAACGACGGCAGGTTCTGGTTCTCGGTCCCCAGACCATATGTGACCCACGAACCCAGACACGGCCTCCCGGCGATCGGCGTGCCGGTGTTCATCTGGCACACGCCGCCCGAGTGGTTGATGCCGTTGGTCCAGCACGACCGGATCACCGCCAAGTCGTCAACGCACTCAGCCGTGTGCGGCAGCCAGTCGCTGACCCAGGTGCCCGCTTCGCCGTATTGCTTCCACTTGCGCTTCGAAGCCAGCAGCGGCGAGTTGATCTCACCCATCGCGGTGATCACCCGCTTGTACCCCGCTGGCAGCGGTTTCCCGGCGAGTTCCTGGAGCTTCGGCTTGGGGTCGAAGCTGTCCATTTGGCTGGGGCCGCCTTCCATGAAGAGGAAGATGACGCTCTTGGCCCGCGCGGGGAGCTGTGGCTGCCGGGCGGCGAATGGGGAGTCGCTGCTGGCGTCCGCCCAGGCCGCGTTGCCTCCAAGCATGCCCGCCAGTGCGAGTGCCCCGAAACCGGCTCCGCCTTGCAAGAGGATATTGCGACGAGTGGCCAACGATGGAAACATTAAGGACATGGGAGTCACCTGTCACGGATCAACGTGTTGACCCTTTGAGTGAATTTGGGCGGACTCCAGTATGACAGATATGGCGAGAGAGCGGAAATGCCCAATGTCGCACGATGCTCCGTGTCGTGAATGACGACGCGGAGCGTCGTACTCCATACTACTCACGTCACAAATTTGCGTACGTTGCGCAAATTTCCGATGGCCCGGAGACTTCTGTACCCCGAAGGGGTTATCGATCACAGCCCAGGGTCGCGACGCAGGAGCGCACCCTGGGAAACGTGGTCCGGGGAACTCAACCCTGAAAGGGTTGTACACCCGCGTGACCGATGTAGAACCCCTTCAGGGTTCGTCCTCTGAGAGCGACTTGACCCAGGGTGCGCGACCGGTGGTCGCGACCCTGGGCTGTGATGTTCCACCCATTCAGGGTGCAGAGGCTGGCTCGATGAGGAGTGGTTTCTGGCTGACTGCTGACTACTTCCCCTTCGGTTGCGGCTGTGCCGCGCTGGGAAAAAAGCGAGTGTGGATGGCTGGGGGCGTGGGCGCTCGCCCGGTTTCGATCCAACAAGGATCGACCCCGGCCACACCCCCAGTCATACCACACTCGCTCTGTACACAATCGAAAGTCAGTCAAGGCAACTCGCGTGCCAAGGCTGCGAGCATTTCGAAACAGCGTCAATCCTTAGGTTTCTGTCGAGGGTCGCGAAGAGTCCGCCTCGTCCTGCCCGTTTCACTGGCAACAGTGCGCGCGGTCTACTCCGCACCTCCGATCCGGTTGCATGCCCGTCGACTCGGAATAAGATGGGGTGATTCCGATCCCCCCTGCCTGGAGCCACTCATGACCGATTCCGACCCCCAGACCCCCGAAATCCCGCCCGCTCGGTTTGATGTCCTGATTCAGCTCCTCAGCAGCCAAGCGATTCTGGCCCTGGGTCTGATCCCTGATCCGCAAGGGAACACGGAAGTCCGGCTCCCTCTGGCCCGGCATTTCATCGACCTGCTGGCGATCCTGGAGTCGAAAACCAAGGGAAACCTCGAATCCAACGAGGCCAAAATGCTAGAGCGCTCGCTGCACGAACTGCGGGTACTGTTTCTGGATAAGTCGCAGAAGTAGGGAGTAGGGAGTCGGGAGTGGGGAGTCGGCGACTACTCAGACCATTCACCGCTCTACGGGTGCATTCGCTCAATGGGGGTGCCTGCATGTCGAATTGCAGAGTGTACTGGAGAGGTAAAATTCAGAGGCCACGGATCAACACGGAAAAACACGGA
>JAYTWO010000069.1:0-10947 GCA_043743415.1 Planctomycetota bacterium | reverse complement strand
AGTGGGTGAGCCGCAGATGAACACAGATGAACGCAGATCAGAGATGAACCGGGGCGATGTCCTCTCGTTGTTGAGCCTCTTCATCTGCGTTCATCTGCGTTCATCTGCGTTCATCTGCGTTCATCTGCGGCTGCCCTTGAATCATGAAGCGCCGCGTGGAATCGCTGCCTACTTTTCTGATGCCCACACTCCTGCCCCTTCGGGGCGTCGGAGGTGTGCCCTGGGGAGGCGGACTGGGGCATCTGTAAAGACCGGATCTGAAACCGCTCTCGCGAGGGCCGAGCGCAGTGAGGAGTGCCACCAATAAGCGTCAAGCACCGGGCCGACCGACTGCCCGGGGCATCCTCTGGGGGCCGATCTCTTGGAAAACATCGAGAGACGTACGCCCTCGCTCACGCATCGGGTGACTGGATGAGTGACCCGACTCGCCCAATCGGGAGATCCCTCACACATCATTCCCCAGTCCACGGCCCAGGACCACCCACTGGTGAATGCACCCCACGGGGTGGTAAGTGTCTCCCCATCGTCGGTGGAAATCCGAGCCCACCCCGGTTCGCGACTCCATCCAATTCCCGTACGTTGACACAGGCCGGGATCGCCCTACGGGCTGCTGAACACTTGCACCAGCACATTGTCATGTGGGTACGGGTGCCCCGTGTGCTGGCGAAATGCCTCGCCGTAGGCCACGCCGATCTCCGCTCCTCGACGCGCCGACCAACGGCGGCAGCCATCGAGATACTCATCCAGCCCATGCTGCTGTCGGAGCCAGTCCCGCTGGCTGGCATGACAGGCCAGCATCGCCAGCTTGAGTTCGAACGTCGTGCTGATGTCGACGATGAACTCGGGCGGAATCGGCTGGCCGTACCAGTCCGTTCCCTCGATCGGATCGACGTAGTACAGGGCGGGAATCTTCGTGGTCGCGGGGGCCGGATCCCACTGCTGGGTCTTGTAGTTCGGGCATGAGGCACCGAATGCCGCGTCCCGCACCAGCAGGCTCGTCACCTCGTGATCCGACATGTAGTCGACTGGCGGGGCGGTCAATACGATGTCGGGCCGAGCCTTGCGAATCATCTCCGTCACACGCCGACGACTCTCGTTGTCGTGGCAGATTTGCAGATCCTTGAACTCCAGGCAGTAATACTCGGCTCCCAGTAAGTCAGCTGCCGCTTGAGCCTCCTTCCGGCGAATGGCGGCAATCTCATCCGGTCCGTGAACGGCACTCCCGCAGTCGCCAGCGGTCATCGTGGCCAGGACCACTTCGCAGCCGAGTTGCTTGAGCCGGGCCAGTGTCCCGGCGCACTGAATCTCGATGTCATCGGGGTGGGCATGGATGGCCAGGATGCGAGGTCGCGGCATGAGTCACTGGGAGGGGGCAGAGGGACGATGTGGTCAAGGGCCAGGGCAGTCAGTCGACACGCTCGTACAGATCGTAGAACGAATGATTCACACAAGGTGGTTCATCCGACTCTTTGGGAGGGTGTCGCGTGACCGGGGTGGATTATCTAAGGTATCTCACCGATGTCCAACGGTTGCAGGGAGATGCAACCATCTGTTGCAATACCCTTGCCTGGAGAAGCGGAGGCAGGCTCTGCTGAGAAGCCACCAGCCCAGGAATATCCTGGTCTCCGATGCACCAAGGCATCTCAGCCCCTGGCCGGGGTTCTCGGCCAAGCTCTCGCTCAGCTGATGTGGTCACGTTGATGTGACCACCGATCGACATCGACACGTTGGGACACATGATGAATTCAGTTCTCGTCGGACGTTACGTGGCTTGGGCCACGATGGTGCTGGGATTCTTTCTGGGCTCGCCTCTGGCGGCCCAGACGTTGGAGGACCAGTTGAAGAGCGTGCCCGCCTCCCAGTTGGCAACTCAGGCGAAGCAAGAGGGCGATGCGGTCCGGGGCGCGATCGTCTTTCATCAGCAGCAGATGGCCTGTTCGAAGTGCCACTCGGTGAGTGGTGCCGCGACACTGGGACTCGGTCCCGATCTGACTCGGCCTGATCAGGACATCACCGATGAGACGATCGTGGATTCGGTCCTGTCTCCGTCAAAGGTGATCCGCAAAGGGTTCGAGTCGGTCACGGTCGTGACCACCGAGGGGAAGACGATCGCGGGCATTGTCGTCGAGCGGACGCCGGAGAAGCTGGTGTTGCGGGATGCGTCGCGGCTCGGGGAACTGGTCACATTGACTCAGGCCGACCTCGACGAGGTGAAGCAGAATCCGCTCTCGCTGATGCCCGCCGGACAGGTGAACCAACTCGCCAGCCGCCAACAGTTTCTCGATCTGATTCGCTACCTCATCGAGATTCGCGAACAGGGACCAGCGCGGGCCAAGGAGCTGCAACCGTCGCCAGCGTTGCTGACGTTTACGATCCCAGAGTACGAGCAGCACCTTGACCATGCCGGGTTGATCCAAAGCTGGAACGGCGATTCGCTCAAGAGAGGCGAGGCGATCTACCAGCGCGTCTGTGCCAACTGTCACGGCACCAAAGACCGGCCCGGGTCGTTGCCGAACTCGCTCCGTTTCGCTGAGGGCAAGTTCAAGAACGGCAGCGAACCGCTGGCGATGTACCACACCCTCACGCGCGGGTTCGGGTTGATGGCCCCGCAGACGTGGATGGTGCCGTCGCAGAAGTACGATGTAATTCACTACATCCGCGAGACCTACCTCCAGCCGCACAACCCCTCGCAGTTTGTCGCGGTCGATGAGGCGTACCTCGCCCGACTGCCCAAAGGCGACACGCGCGGCCCTGAGCCGAGCCTCATCGAGCCGTGGTCCGCGATGGACTACGGACCTCAACTGACGCACACCTATGAAGTCCCCGGAGCGGCGAAGAACTTGGCCTATAAGGGGATCGCGGTCCGCCTCGACCCCGGCTCGGGCGGCGTCTCGCGCGGGCGGCACTGGATGATCTTCGACACCGACACGATGCGGATGGCTGCCCAGTGGAGTGCTGGACCGGGGAGTGCGGGTCCGTCCGGCGAGCAGTTCATCGACTGGCGTGGCATCCAGCTGAACGGTGAGCACCAAATTCACCCGCACATCGTCGGCCCGGTGACAGCCTCGAACTCGACCGGTCCCGGCTGGGCGGACCCGAGCAGTGGGTCGTTCACTGATGACCGCCGTGTGGAAGGCCGCGATGGCCGCCGGTATGGCCCACTGCCCCGCGACTGGGCGCGGTATCGCGGGATGTACTACCACGGGCAGAACGTGATCTTGTCGTATTCGGTGGGGAAGACGGACGTGCTGGAGATGCCACGAGTGCAGGTCGCGGAGGAGCCGGGGAGTCCGCCGCTGTTCCTGCGGACATTCGAGGTCGGCCCACGTGAGCGTGATCTCGTGTTGCAGGTCGCCGAACAACTGATCGCAGCTGGTGTGGTGCCATCAATGGCCACCGCTCGATTGTCCACTGAGGAGGGGCCGCTTCGCCTGCGAATTGCAGCTGGGCCGGAGACGTTGCGATTCACCCTCTGGACCTCAGAGGCTCTCACGACTGACCTGAACCCGGCGATCTTCGATCCCGCCATGGACTTGGCCAGTCTCACCCAGGGCGGCCCCGCGCGCTGGCCGCTGGTCCTCGAAACCGAAGCCACCACCGGCCCCGACAATGGCCCCTTCGCGGTCGATGTGCTGACCCCGCCCGACTCCAATCCGTGGCTGGCCCAGTTGAGGTTCACGGGGCTGGACTTCCTACTGGATGGGAAGATGGCGGTCTGTACGTGGGACGGGGATGTGTGGCTGGTGGAGAGCGTGCTGGAGACGAAGAAGCTGCGCTGGCAACGCATTGCCACAGGGCTGTTTCAGCCGCTGGGGCTGAAGGTGGTCGATGGGAAAATCCACCTGACCTGTCGCGATCAGTTGATGGTGCTGCACGACCTCAACGGCGACCGCGAGATCGATTACTACGAGTGCCTTAACAACGATCACCAGGTGACCGAGCACTTCCACGAATTCGCGATGGGGTTGCAGACCGATGCCGAGGGACGCTTCTACTACGCCAAGTCGGGGCGACATGCTTTGAAGGCGATCGTGCCACACCACGGCACGCTGCTGCGAGTGAGCCCAGACGGTGCGCAGACCGAGATCCTGGCCACCGGATTTCGCGCCGCCAACGGCGTCTGCATGAACCCCGATGGTTCATTCGTCGTCACCGACCAGGAGGGTTTCTGGAACCCCAAGAACCGCATCAACTGGGTCACGCTCGACCCGTCCGGGAAGCCGAACTTCTACGGCAATATGTTCGGGTACACCGATGTCACCGACTCGTCCGACTCCGCGATGGTGCCGCCGCTGTGCTGGATCACCAACGAGTTCGACCGCTCGCCTGCTGAACTGTTGTGGGTCGAGAGCAAGAAGTGGGGAGCCCTCGGCGGGTCGCTGCTCAGCCTGTCGTACGGCACCGGAAAGGTGTTCGTCGTGCCTCACGAGAAGTCCGGGGGGAACATGCAGGGCGGGATGATCGAACTGCCGATCCCCGCCTTCCCCACCGGCGTCATGCGCGGCCGCTTCAACGCCACCGATGGGCAGCTCTACCTGTGCGGCATGTTCGCCTGGGCCGGGAGCGCCACCCAACCCGGCGGCCTGTACCGCCTGCGCGCCACCGGCCAGCCGACCCATCTCCCGACCGGCCTGCATGCCACAAAAACGGGACTGAAGCTGACGTTCACGGACCCACTCGACGCGACCGCCCTCGATCCGAAACAGGTCCAGATCAAGACCTGGTCACTGAAACGCACCGCCAACTACGGGTCGAAGCACTACGACGAGAAGACGCTGCCAGTCCAGGGATGCACACTTTCAGAGGACCGCAAATCCCTGACGCTCCAAGTCGCCGACCTCCAGCCGACGTGGGGCATGGAGATCAAATACACCCTGAAGTTCGCCGACGGATCGAGCGTGCCGGGAGTGATCCACAACACGATTCACTCGCTGGGGGAGTAGGCGTAGGGGATGACCAGCTCGCTTTGGAGTGCTGGCTCACCATGATCGGCGTGTCCCCTGAATGGTGGGCCTGCGCCCAAAGCGGCTGATCCCACCCGACATCACTACGTCACTCAATTCATGAGCAACGGAGCCAGGACAGCTCCCCAGAATCCGGCGGAGACTTCGAGTAACACGACTGCCGCGACGCCCCACTGCGACGCTCCGCGCGTGGCCAGTCGGGCAGCCCAGATGGCCAGCGGGGCTGCGGGGAGGAAGCCCATCAGGAAGCCCCACTCGTGAGGCAAGCTGGCCTGACGCAGCAACAGAAAGTAAGCCGTACAGGTCAGCACCCACCCAAGTCCGGTGAGGTACGACCGGCGGCGCGTGGCGCGATCATCGGGAGCGCGAGTCGCCGCGACCGAGGCCAGGATCGCGGACTGGAAGAGAGCCAAGAGCGTGACCGGCCACGTGAACGCAAAGCGTTCGGGATCGAGCCGGTTCAGGACTGGTGTCGCGATGACGCCGAGGAGTGCCGTCGCCAGCAGACAGTGCTGTAACCGACGCGGGGTCAGGCCCGAATTTACTCCCCACCCGACACCCAGAAGCACCATTAGCGGGACAAGTGCCACGGCTAGGCATTGGGCATACCACCTCAGCAGTTCGTCGGACGCGGGTCGCATGAAAGGGTGTTCGCGCTCTCCTTGAAGCAACATCGCCGAGAGCCCCGTCAAGCGCGGAAGCCAGCGCTGACGACTGTGGGCCACTGGCGGAACAAGAGCGTCCGACGTGGAAGCAGGACCGACTCGAACGGCGATCGCTCGCGAGTGTGAGCGAACAATCATCACTCCCGACGACAGCGCGGGCGGCGTCCAACACACCTCATCTTCAAACAGCTTGGCTCGACCCAGTTCGACATATTGCGAGCGGTCGGGGCGGATGCGGATCAACTCCCCGGCGTCATTGAACAGCAACAGATCGTCTCCGACCGCCACAATGTTGGCCTGCCCGAGAGTCTTTGACGACCAGAGGATCTGACCATCCGCCATGTCTACCGCGCGAAACTCGCCACGCGAGGGGCGATGCGCCTTCGACTGGGGATCGCGCACATCGAACCCATAGATCGTGTCGCCGACCAACGTGGCTGAGTCGACATCGTGCGAGAACTGCGGTTGGTGCCACAGCTGTTGGACCGAGAGTTGCGGCGGCGTTGAAGTTGGTTCTCCTGGCCTCTCGGTCTTCCACTCCAATTGATAGGCCGTGGACCCCGCCCGAAACGGGGCCGAGACAACGAGGATCGGCTCTCGGTAAATCGGCATGCAGGAATGCTCGTCGTAACCGACCGATAGCTCCGTCTGCCAGAGCTGGCGTCCGGTCGCTCGGTCCTGAATCACGAGATGGTTTTGCAGGTAGCTGATGAGCAGCGGCTGGCCCTTCAACGTGATGGGGTAAGACGAGCAGTAGCTGGACAGATGGTTGCCGGATTTCCAGGCGATCTCACCGGATGGGAGCGAGAGAGCGACCACGCCTGAGTCCGGCCCACCGATGGGGAGATAGAGCCTCTGGTCGCTGATGATCGGGGAGGCGGCATACCCGAATTCGGTGCCATGTCCCAAGGGGTACTCCTGTCGCCATTTCCGAGTTCCGGTGCGGGCATCGAGCGCCCCGACTTCGCCATCGGGAGTGGTGTAGTAGACCGCGCCCTCGAACACCGCCGGGGTCGAACGCGGACCGGGGTAGAGCCCGACCAGTTCATACGCATCACCGACCCGCGTCTCCCACACCGTGCGGCCGGTGTCGCGTTCGAGACAGATCACGAACTGCGAGAACGAGGTCTGGTACTGGGTGTAGGCCAGGTCGCCAACGATGGCGAAACTCGAATAGCCCTGTCCCAACTCGCGAGACCACAGGATCGGCGGACCTCCCGCGGGCCATGCCTCGGCCAACTGTTCGCCGGTCGCTACGCCGTCCTGGGTGGGGCCACGCAGACCGGGCCAATCGCCAGCCTGCGACATCCGCACGACACCCATAATGACCAGCCACAGCACCAGCCAGTGGGGACCGATGGTCTTCGTCCTGGAGCTGGTGTGCATGGATGTTTCCGGAGAGAGTGAGGCACTGGGAGTATCTACGTGTCGCATGGCCGGACTTGTTGACTCAATCTGACGTGTCCGACAAATATTCCGCCACTGGGCTTGCCGGGGTGGCGTTCTGTCGGAAACGTCAAATCCGGGAGACATCTCTCATTCGAACGGAATTCGTTCGCTGCGTGTGTCTCCCTGCATTTGACACGCGGTCCGCTTCTTGGGAGGCTGGTCGCTGTGCGGAACACAGCTGCGACCGGAGTGGTCGCGGACCTCAATGAATTGGAAGCCTTGGAGAACAGCATGCGTGGATCATCTCGTCGCGATTTCTTGAAGTGGTCCGCTGTGGCGGCGTCGGCGGTGGTGTTGCCGGGGGCAGCAGTTCTGGCGGCGTCGACGGATGTGCCGCTGTTATAAGATCTCGCTGGCCCAGTGGTCGCTGCACAAGGCGTTCTTTGAGAAGAAGCTGGATGCTCTCGACTTCGCCAAGGTCGCCAAGGAAGAGTTCGGCATCGAGGCCATCGAGTATGTCAACCAGTTCTTCAAGGACAAGGCCAAGGACGAAGCCTACCTCGGCGAACTGAAGAAGCGGGCCGCCGACTTGGGCGTGAAGAGCCTGCTCATCATGTGCGACGGCGAAGGGGCTTTGGGCGATGCCGATGAGACCAAGCGGACGCAGGCCGTCGACAACCACAAGAAGTGGGTCGACGCAGCCGCGATCCTGGGCTGTCACTCGATTCGCGTCAATGCTTCCAGCGGGGGAACGTATGACGAGCAGATCGAACGGGCTGCCGATGGCTTGGGTAAGCTGACCGAGTACGCCGAGAAGGCCCAACTGAGTGTGATCGTCGAGAATCACGGTGGTCTGTCGTCGAACGGCCAGTGGCTGTCGAGCGTGATGAAGAAGGTCAATCATCCGCATTGCGGTACGCTGCCGGACTTCGGCAACTTCCGGGTCAGCGACAAGGAGATGTACGACCGCTACAAGGGGGTGGAGGAGCTGATGCCATTTGCTCACGCGGTCAGTGCCAAGTCGCACGACTTCGACGAGATGGGGAACGAGATCCACACCGACTACCGCAAGATGATGAAGATCGTCCTCGACGCGGGCTATCGCGGCTATGTCGGAGTCGAGTACGAAGGCAGCAAGATCGACGAGTACGCGGGCATCCGCGCGACGAAGAAGCTGCTGGAGACGGTGCGGGATGAGATGACGAAGAAGGCGTGAGGGGAAGTTCTTAGGAGTCAGTCTTCAGTTGTCAGCCAGACCAAAGCCCACCGGTTGCAACCGGTGGGCTTTGGCTCTGTTCTGTCGATCAACCATCAACCACTTCACACTCATGCACCCAGGAAACATCGTCGCCGCAGCGGGCCGAATGCAGGAAGCGATGGAGCAACTCCAGATCGCCTGGGGGGGCGTGCGCGAACACTGGAACGACGGGATGGCCCAACGTTTCGAGGACGACCACATCCGCCCGATCATCGAGCGGATCAATGTCGCCCTGCCAGCCTTGAACCAAATGTCTCAAGCCCTGCAACAGGCGCAGATTCAGTGCGGCGAGCCGGGGGAACGCTCAGGGCTGTAGTACGGGTTCATCCGACTCATGGGAGGGGTCGAGGCTTCATCTCGTGGAACCTCGCTGCCCGTGGCAGTTCTCAACCCGAATGGAGCTTCGCCCTCCCGCGCGAATCTGGCTCAACCCCATTCCTGGTGTTGACACGGCACCTTGGGACATCGGAGAGATGCCTTGAAAAATCACCTCCGGTACGGGGAATCCCTCCAAAGATCGCGTTGAACCGCTTATATTACAAACGGTGGGTGGAGTAGCGCTACTTCTCGCACTCGTCTGCTGTTTCCGATCCGATGGAAGTCGTATGCCGACATTGGAAGACTCATTGTTCGTGCAGTCACTCCAGCGCAGCGAATTGCTGCCCGAGGAGCGGGTGGCGGAGATTCTGCGCCGGGCCAACCCGGCTGTTCCTCCGGAGACGTTTGCCCAGGCCCTCGTCGAGCGGAATTTGCTGACGGCATTTCAGGCCGACGAACTGCTGCGGGGCAATCACCGACGGCTCAAGGTGTCCGAGTTCACGATTCAAGAGCCACTGGGTTGGGGCGGGATGGGCACCGTGTTTCGAGCGGTCATGCCGGGGACGGGACAGACCGTGGCCCTCAAAGTTCTGTCTGACCGATTTCGGCACGAGCCCGCGATGCGAGCCAGGTTTCGACTCGAATCCAAGGCAGGCAAGCAGTTCACGCATCCCAACCTCATTACCACCTATGACTACGGCACCTCGGAAGAGGTCTTCGGCCAAACCGATTACGTGTCGCTCGAACTGTTCGAAGGCATCAACCTGCAAGAACTCGTCGTGCTCGCGGGCAAGCTGCCGTATGGGGCCGCGTCCGACATGATCTCGCAGGCCGCGTTGGGGATCCACGAGATTCACACGCTGGGGATGGTTCACCGCGACCTGAAGCCGGACAATATCCTCGTCGACCGCGAGGGGCGGGTGAAGGTCGTCGACTTCGGATTGACACTGGCCAATCAAGTCTCCTTCGATGAAGAGTTCTCACTGTCGATGATCTTCGGTCAGGAATGCCTGGGCACGTACGACTACATGGCTCCCGAGCAAGCGGTGGACAGCTTGCACGTCGATGCGAGAGCGGACATCTACGGCCTGGGCTGCACGCTGTTCGCCATCCTGGCGGCGCGGCGGCCCTACAACCAGCCGAATGCGTCGACCGTGCTGGAGGCTCACAAGAGCCATCCGGTCCCGGTGCTGGCTCAACTCGTCCCCGCGATCCCCAAAGGGCTGAGCGATCTGGTCGTCCGCATGATGGCCAAGTCGGCCGCCGATCGCCCCGCCACGATGCTGGAAGTGGTCGAGGCCCTGGCCCCGTATGCCAAGCGCAAGCCGATTCCGTTCCACTTCGCCGAGGTCGTGCAAGGTCGCCGGGAAAGAGCCCAACAGCGAGGAATTCAGACATCGCTGGCGGGGTCCATGCCGTCTCGCCGCTCCTCGGCCGCCCGCCTGTCGACTGCCGTGAACAGCAGTCCGACGGTCGCTGCTCCACCTCACCCCGATCAAAAGCTCCCGGCGGCGCTCCTGTCGAAAGACAGCTCATCCGCGATCACCATCTCCCGGCCACGCCTTCCGCGCGGGAGCAGCGTGCCAGAGGAGCAGCGGCTCCTGCTCGTCTTCGACCAGGGGGACCAGATCCTGATTCGTCACTCAGACACGCTGATCGGTCGGTCCCAGGATTGTCAGGTGCAGTTCGATGATCCCGAGTTGGCGCTGCACCACTGTCGACTCCGATTCGATGGACAGAAGTGGATCCTGACCAGTGTGGGAGGGGTGTACTTGTTGACGAATGGCGAGAGCCGCAAGACAACGCTCCTGAAAGTCGGCGATCGCATCGAGCTGTCAGCCAAGACAAAATTCACCATCCGCCGTCCACTGCTCCAGTGGCCCCGTTGGATCTGGGCGGCACTGGCCATTCTGTTACTGGGAGTCGCTGTGGTGGTCGGCTGGCTCACGCTCCCGTAAGACGAGCGGCGTCATTCAACTGCCCCGCCACCCCGCTTGTCGGGGTGGTTCCCGCCGTTCCCGCGCGGGTACTCTACTGGAGATGACCTAGCGCACAGTCGAGGGAACCACCGGAGCAAGCCCGGATGGCGGTGACATCGTTGATGACCACTGGCCGAATTGGACATCGCCACTTTCTGAGTGCAGCTTTCGCAAACGTGTTCATTCCTCGTGTTTGGAACACTGATCAACGCTGATCTTGGCCAGGATCAGCGTTGATCAGCGGAGATGAGTGTTTCAATTCTTCTGTCGATCAGTACTTCTACTGTCCGACTTACGTCCTTCGTTGGTTCCTCAGTGGGGGTAAGAGGTTACGGGATTGGTAGCGGTTGGCTCGGGCGAGTTCGTTGCGTTGG
>JAYTWO010000068.1:0-4136 GCA_043743415.1 Planctomycetota bacterium | reverse complement strand
CTGCCCAACTTGGAAGAGGTCAATAATGTCGGCTAACACGACTCGGCTCAACCTGTACAAGCCAGGTGGGGGCGGAACTGGACTGATCCTTCCCGACGAGGTTGCCGACATCGACAAGATCAACGGCAACATGGATCTCCTCGACGCGGCTATGGGCGCTGCTGTCGTGACAAGCACCGCCCGGCCAGTTACGCCGTACAGCGGTCAAGTCATTTACGAGACGGACACCGGCAAATCCTACGTTCGTGTAGGCACGAGCTGGCTGTCGGCGGGGTTGTCTCGGCATTTTGCAGCCACCATCGCTGCAATGGCTGCGATCCCCGGAGCCGTTTCCGGCGACATCTGCTTTACTAGCGGAATTGCCGGATCTACTTACGGCAGCACGTGGATCTATGTGCAGGGTATCTGGATTCCCCTAGGCCCGATCCTGGCGGTGAGCTTCGCGGCGCTGGGCGTTGTTCAAGCAGAAATTGTTGCAGCAGGCGCTACAGTTTTGCTGGGTAGGAATGGGACGGGCGCGCTGGCAGTTGCGGCTGGTGTCACGTATGTGTGGAGCACCGTCACGAGTCAATGGACTCCTGCTTCTGGTTGGGTTCCCGTTTACCCGTCTTCAACCGTGGGTACATCTTCCGGCGTTGGTTCTATCTATCAGATGTCAAACACTCTCCTGACTCGGTTGAATGGAGTGTTTTCATCCGCCTTCGACAAGTACCGAGTGGTTGTCGGGATCTACGGTGGATCCACAGCCTGTCAACCATATTTTCGTCTGGCTGCGGGGGGGGCGGACAACAGTGCGGCGGTTTACGACCAGCAGCTTATTTATTCTGGTGGGGCCACTACGACCTCCGTGTCGCAGATTGCGGCTGGCTTCTGGCAAGTGGCGGGTGCTGGTTTTTACCACCAAACAACTCTTGAGCTGATCTATCCAGCGTCTGCTTTGGCAACCATGCATTCTCTCGATTCGATAGACACTGTAAACAATGCAGGCGGCGGCGGCGTTGTCACTAAAGCGGGCGGGATGCACCGTTCAGCAACTGCATTCGATGGGATCACAATTGCCACCGGAACCGGCAGCATGACGGGTTCCATCCAAGTTCTTGCTTACGCAGGTTAGGAGCACTCATGCATGATCCGTTTTCGGGCTATCAGATCTCGTGCGATTGGAGATGCCACATTTCGCGCACGCCGCCATCAGCTGGTGGAACCGACTACCGCATGAATGTCGGAACGCCGATTCGTGCGTCGTTTTCCGGGGTGCTGACCAACCGTCCGCCCGTGCAGTACCCAGCAAGCGGTAACGTGGCGATCCTCACTCGTGGTGACGGCTTAGAGTTCTATCACCTGCACCTGTCCCAGTTCGTCACCGCTGGCTGGAAGAACGAGGGGGATGTCATCGGGTATTCAGGTGGCGCTGCCGGGGCTCCTGGCTCTGGACTGTCCACTGGCCCTCACGTGCATGTAAACGCCTATTTTCAGGGCGCGATGCGCGACATCCATGACTTCTTCGGAGTAACTGCTCCTGCCGGTCCTGGTGGCACCCCGCTGCTGGTTATTTCACGTCCCACTACACAGAGAGAAACTCCCATGCAGATCGTCTATGACCGCGCCCAGGGTGCAGGTATTTACCTGAACGATGGGCAGCACAATTTCGTCCACATCCCGATGATCGAGCACGTTCCGATCCTTGAGGCGTACATCCATGACCTGTACTCGCGCCCGATCAAGAACGGCAACGCTGCGGGGAACGACGACGATCTGGTAACGGTGAGGCAGTCGCGCAGCTACGAAGAAATCACTCTGATCAATCGCTACAAGCGGGCTTTCCAGTGGAATGACAGCGAGCTAGGCGTCGCTCACAACGGCTCGACTACGAGCTGGCCGCTGCTAAGTTTTGCCCCAGCCGCTACTGTGGACACCACAGCCCTGGCCGCAGCTCTCGCTGCATCCATGCCAACCATGAACGTCGCAGCAATTGCCGCTGCTGTCGACGCGGTGCTTGTCGACAACTTCGCCGCAATCCCCACCCATTTCACAATTACAGGAGAAGCAAAATGACTCACCTTTCGCAAGACCCCAATTTCCCCACTGATCCGAAGCCGATCAAGAAAGTAGCTGCTGTCGGCGTCGGCGGCGTTCTTCTCGTGATCGCCGTCGGCATCCTCGGGGGTATTGCTCCTGGCACCTTCGACGGACTCGGCGCATGGGGTCCTGTCGTCACAGCCGCCGTGACGTCGCTGGCCCTGTTCCTCGCGGGCTACATCAAGAAGTCCTGATGGACCCCGATGGGTACGAAGTCCCAGTCGACCCGATGGACGATTTACAGTGTGATTCCTGCCAGTAAGGTGATATGCTGAGCAGGTTCGCGGGATCGGACATTGATACCCCCTCTGAGCTTGGACAGGTCCAAGGAGCGAAAGCTCATCAGAGGGGGTATTGTCGTTCCCATGAGCAACTTCGATCCTCGCCAATATCAGGGCGGCAAGCAGGCAGGCAACCTGACGCCTAACCCGAAGCCCGACGCCCAAGCTGTCGAAGATTTCCACAGCAACTCGGACATTGACGTTCGTCCCGAGTCTCATCACCACTCGCTCGGCCCAAACCCGTCGCAGGCGGCAGCCGGGAACCATACACACAACGGCTCCGACTCGCTCCAGCTCTTGGGAGCCGTAACCCTCACTGGCTCGCGGGGAGGCAACGCAGCCCTCGCCAGCGTGATCGCAGCCCTGGTAGCTCTCGGAGCCAAAGACGTGACAACGGCATGAGCCCCGCTCGGCCGCAGCACGTACCGATCTTTGACCTCTTCTCCCTTGCTGTCGACGAGCTGGATCGCTCGATCAACAAGCCGAACGTCCTGTCGTTCGAGCCGTACCCCGAGCAGCAGCGCTACCTCGAATCCCTCAAGGTGGGCCGCTACGTTGCTGGGGGAAACCGAGGCGGCAAGACCGACATCATCGTGGTTGAGGCCATCCTTCTCGCCACCGACACGAATACCTGGCGACCTCGTCCGAAAGCCTGGGGTCACGGCGCGATCCAGCTCCGTTTCATCGTCGTCGACGTCGCCAAGGGGGTCGAGCAGATTATCCTGCCCAAGCTTCGGCGTTGGGTAGCAAAATCGCAGCTCATCGAGGGCACCTTTGACAAGAGCTGGGATTCCAAGAACCTGATCTTCACGTTTTCCAACGGCTCGACCATCGACTTCCTCACGCACGGCATGGATCTCGACAAGCACGGCGGTGTGCCGCGCCACGTCATCTATTTCGACGAGGAACCGCCGCAGAACATCTTCAACGAAAACATGATGCGCCTAATCGACTACGACGGGTGGTGGACCATTGCGGCCACCCCGGTCAAGGGCATGGGCTGGACCTACGACCTCCTCTGGGAGCCCTCGGAGAACGCGGGCACCGACCTGCCGAACCTGCCGGATATGCCGGACATCTTCACCCTGTCGGCGGCCCAGAACCCTCACCTCAAGGCTACAAAGCTCGACCGCTTCATGGTGGGAATGTCCAAGGAAGAGCGCGAGACTCGTGAGGGTGGCAAGTTCGTGGCTCGCTCCGGCCTGGTCTTCCCAAACTTTGCCCTGGAGAGCCACGTGGTGGAGCCGTTCATCCCCTCGAAGCAGTGGGAGTGGTATTCGTCGGCTGACTTCGGCATGAACAACCCGACCGCCTGGCTCTGGCACGCTGTATCGCCGGACGGCGACATTGTGACTTTTGCCGAGCACTACCACGCAGGAATGCACGTCGGCGAGCACGCTGCGGTGGTCCAGCTCCGCGAGGCAGCCTGGGGCCGCTCCCCAGACCTTCGTGTCGGCGACCCGGCTGGCAACCAGCACTACGGGACCACCGGCACGAGCTACATCCAGGAGTACTCAGCCCGAGGCATCGACATCGCCACCGAGGGAATCCCTCACGACGTCATGATCGGCATCGAGAAGATGCAGCAGTACTTCCGCATCCAGAAGCAGAATATGTGGGGCTCGAACCGGCCCAAGTGGGTGATTACCTCGAACTGCGTCAACCTAATCCGCGAGTTGAAAAAGCTCCGGTGGGCGACCTACAGCTCTGAGAAAGCTGCCTACAGCATGAACAAGCAAGAAAAGGTCCACAAGAAGGACGACCACGCTTTTGACT
>JAYTWO010000067.1:0-13462 GCA_043743415.1 Planctomycetota bacterium | reverse complement strand
CATGTCCACGACCTGCACGCCACTCTGCTCAAGCTGCTCGGGTTCGATCACGAGAAGCTGACCTACCGGTATGCCGGGCGCGATTTCCGGCTGACGGATGTGATGGGACGGGTGGTGGATGAGTTGATTGCGTAAGGGGGTAAACAATGTCGCACGACGCGGAGCGTCGTGCGACATTGGCGTGGGCGACCGTCTCACCGCTTCTCACGAGCGATGGCCCGTTGGCGTTCCGCGGCGGTGAGCGCAAAGACCGTTCGCAGCAGCCGCTCGGCTGCCGGGGTGAACGGACAATCTCGTCGTCCCATCGCGGTCCTCGCGGCCACCAGACTCGGATCAAGTCCCTCCGGAATCTCCTCAATCGCCCCATGCCAGATCCGCGAGAATGACGGGATGTGCTTGGGCAAGAGCCGCCCGCCTGGCAGAATCATGCTCATCACGCCGACCGATGAGCCGGTGTTGAACAAGCTGCACAATGCGGTCTTCGAGTGATCGGCGATGAAGCAGCCGACCTTGGTCGAGCCGCTGCGGATCGACTCGCCCCACAGCGGAACCGACACGGCCGAGTAATCATTCTTGAGGTCGCTGTTCGTACTCAACGCTCCGAGGTTCACCCAGGGGGCGATGTAGCTGTGACCGAGGAAGCCGTCATGGTACTTGTTGGAGTGGCCATGGAAGATGCTCTCTTCGATCTCGCCGCCGACGCGACAGACCGGGCCGATGGTCGTACCCGCCTTGACGTTGGCGCGGAAGAGTTGGGAGTTCTGGCCGATGAAGCACGGGCCTTCGATGCGGGTGAACGGCTGGACCTTGACCCCGGCTTCGATCCACACTGGACCGCTGCGAGCGTCGACGACGACGAACGGGTCGATCTGGGCGGTGGGGTCGATGTAGACATCCTCGTCCGGGCCGAGGACAGCCACTTGCGAGCCGAGCGTGACCTTGGACGAACCATGTGGCCGCGTGCGGAAGTCTTGCTCCAATTGCGAGCCATTGTGGTGGACGAGATCCCACGGGTAGTGGAGCAGAGAACCGCCCGCTGAGACTTCGCGGCGCGAGCGGGCCAAACTCGCGGCACTCGCGGCAATGTCCGCCAGGTCGAGCTGGGCCACATCGGCTGGCTCCAGCACCAAAGCCACCAGCGTTCCATCCACCCACGCCGCATCTCCGGGTTCCAGCTCCCTCAACTGGGCCAAGTCCGGCAGCCAACGCCCGTTGAGGAGCAGTGTCGGCTCGGCTTTGAGCCACTCCCGCTGATTGAGGTGAGCGGTCGGATGCTCCTCCTGGTACGCCTCGACCAGCCAGGGGCGCACGAACGCGCCCCATTGCGACGGGGTCAGAAACCGGTTCACCCGCTCGCGGACGCCCGAGTGTCCACAGACCAGTTCGAACACGGGCCTCAGCCACGCCAGCGGGCGAAACTGGTCGACCCGCGAATCCTCAAAGTACGCCACCTGCATGCCGAGTTCCCTTCGGGAAAGCTGTCAGCTGTGAGCTTTCAGCGGTCAGCCAAAGGAGGGCAACGCACGCGGGCCAACTCCTCGGGCGAGATTCACCATTGATTGGACAGGGGACTATACTGAGAGAAGTGATCGGGGGGGAACAGCGATTGGCATTTGAGAACCCGGCTCGCCGATTCTTCACCCGCAATTCACCCCCCGCACCCCGCGAGTCGACTCATGGCCAGCAATCTCCCCTCCGTCGAACTATTGGAAGCCACGCACCAGTTCCCCTGCGTGTACGCTTTCAAAGCGATTGGCCTGTCGACCGATTGTTTCATCGGGCGCGTCTTGGCCGCTGTCAAAATGGAACTCAGTGAGGACGCCGAACCCGCGTTCTCGACGCGTGTGACCGCGGGCGGAAAACACACCAGTGTGACAGTCGAGCCCGAGGTCGATTCGGCGGTACATGTGATCGCGATCTACCTGCGCATTCATGCTCTCGATGGAATCGTGATGGTCATGTGAAAAGCAAAAGCGATTCGCCAGCTGAGCCGCGACGCGAAGTCTTCGAAGCGGAGAGTTCGTTTGCTCCTCGCAAACTTCCCAAACTGTTTTATCGGAAGAAGTGTTAATGTCGGCATCGCCCGGGGACGATAACACAGAGGACGTGCTGGGGCGTATGGCACGCTGCGGTGCGCCCTTCACGGCGGTTCTGACAGTCATTCTGCTCAGCAAGCTCGTCCTTCCGCGTCCGAAGCACTCCGTGTGAGACTCTTCGGGTTGTAAGGTCATTCGAGCTTCAACGGCAGGTTTGGCCGGGAATCGTTGCGGAGTCTCGGCGTCTTTCGCCGATGACTCTTTCCAGAGATGGAAACTCTCGGTGGCAAGTCACTGTTGGACATCAAGGAGGAAGTCCCATGCATTCACGACTTCGGTTATTTACCGGCGAGGATGAGGCTCTGGATGTGGAGCAGTTGAAGGTCAAAATCTCCTTCGGCGAGTTGTCCACCATCCTGTTCGAAGCCTGCCGCAAGCAGCGGGCGTTTCTTCGCGACTTCGAAGACGACGAGGTTCAACTCACTGACGATCTCTACCAAGTCCTCACGGCCAATTGCCGTCTGCGACCCGGGGCGTGATCCCGTTTCGTTCCTGCTCACACTCTCTGACGGCTGTCTTCGGACAGCCGTTTTTCGTTGACTGAGTCAGTCAGCTCAAGGCGGATGGTATGCTTCGAGTGTCTGACTCATCCGACTATTTGGGAGGCGAGTCTCCATCTCGTGGAACCGCGCTGCCCGTGACAGCTCTCAACCCCAACGGGGTTTCGCCGCATAGCCCAGGGTTGGCGACGCAGGAGCCTACCCTGGGTGGGCGAGGTCGGATGTTTCCAACCCCAACGGGGGTTGCGTCACTCCCGTGCCAGAAACCGAGGTGATTGCCTCGCGAAATGGACGAAACCCCGTTGGGGTAGGGGAACGGATGGCAGTCCGTCGTGGCGTAGTCATGTGACGACGCTCCCCGCAAATAAAATAGTCGGATGAACCGAGTTTCTCTCGATCTGCCCACAGCCTCATTTGTGATAACTCACCCGCGAGGCCAGCGTTTGCTCCATCAATCCGATCAGGATCAGCCCCCACAGCAGCCACCAGCGCACCTCTTCCCCCGGCGACTCCCTTCGCAACCAGTCGGTCTCGCCTGGGGAATGAATCGTGAATTCGATGTTGCCGAGTTGCTTCTTGAGTTGGTCGTCGGTGATGAGTTCCAGCTGGCTTTCCTGCGGCGGAACGTTGTAGGCCAGCAGGGTTTCCAGCGAGGTCTGGTCGCGGCGAAACCGGCGTAGACCGTACACGCCGGGGTCGTCCGTCTCGCGAAAGGAAAAACTCGCCGTCTGGGAGGCGGGGGCAGATCCGTCGGCAGCGGGCTGGTCGGCAGAGTGGCCCGCCTTGAGCTTGATGACCTGGTCATCGGGGGTCTTGATCTCGACATCATCGCGGAAGATGGCCAGGTCGAGTGTCTCCGCAATTTCCTCGCCGACAGTCTTCAGCGGCAAGGCTCGGTCCTTGCGGGCGAGGTGTTTCGCGATCTCCAGTTGAGCGACCACAAACGTCGGGCTGGCGTTCCCGCTGGCCCAGTTGTTCCACACGGTCGGCGGCAGTTCGCCGGGCGAATCGGGATTCACCGCCAGCTTTTGTAGCGTCTCGGAGAGCGCGGCCGGACCGGCTGCGGTCAGGCAGGTGAGGACGCGGCCCTTCCCGAACTCATGCTCGATCATCAGCGGAGACCCGTCCCGCAAGCTCGCGATCACTCGCGATCCCTCGGTCCGTGGAGCGGACGCATCGACGGCAAAGTAGGCGTTGATCTTCACGAAGTCGATCAGCGGGTTCTCTTGACCCGCCAAGATCGCAAACACCGGGTGATCGGTCACCACGAGGTCGGGCGTCTGCGTCCCCTTGATCGGCGGCAGCAGCGTCGGCGTCAGTCCCAGCGAGACCGGGAGCAGCCCCTTCCCTCCGGCATAGAACTCCTGGTTGAAGTACCCGGCGTTGATCGTCTCGCCGACAAAGAACGCCAAACCGCCGCCTTCACGGACATACTTGCGCACAGCCTCGGTCGCATCGGGGGGCAGCTCCGGGACATTGATGAGGTACACCAGCGCAAACTCCGCGAGGTTCCGCTTCCGCAGCCCCTCGGGCCCATCGATCGTCACTGCATATCCAGTGACCGATTGATCGGCCGCCAGAGCATCGGCCACGTACAGCCCTTGCACCGCTCCGGGGGTGCCATCGATCACCAGCACCGGATTGGCCTGTGGCACGTCGACGGCCAGTCGCCGAATGTTGTCCGCTTCGAGGGAGTCCGCTTCGAGTGACACCTGCACGCGGTGCAATCCGCTGGTCGGGAAGTCGACATCGAACGTCACCTCGCGAGACTCACCGGCGGGAATCGGCGGCAGCGGCTCGCGGCGGTTCAGAGCCTGCCCATCAATCGACACCGCCAGCTTCGCGGTGGTGGCCTCGCGCTGGCCCGCGTTCAGCACCTTGGCCCGCATCGTCACCGGCACGCCGACCGCAGCTGTCTCGACGGCCCCGGTCAGTTCGGTGATGGCCAGGTTCTCGTGCTGCTCGTTGACGAGGCGTACGAAGTTGAGGCTGACCTTGGCATTGTTGAGGGTCTCTAGTTCGCTGACCAGCGCCCCGTTGTCGTACCAGTCGGGCTTGCGGAAGTCCGACAAGACGTGCAGCACCTTCTCACTGGCTCGGTCACTGGTCAGGCGGTTCCGCACGGCAGTCAGAGCGGCGACCGGACTACCCGCACGGAAGGTGCAGGTGAGATCCTGCAACTGAGCTGCGGAGTCATCCAGCAGTTGGGAGTCGACATCCCGCTCGGTCAGCCCCGACGAGGTCTCGGTCGGGCTGGACATCAGCACCAGCGTCACTCGCTGGGTGCCGGGACGTTCGGCTCCCTGGGCAATAATTCCGCGCAAGACTTCGCGGGCCTGGTCGAAGGCACTCGACTCGCCCACCCGATCGCGCATCGAACCCGTGTCATCGAGTAGGATCACATGATGCGTCTGCGCCCCCTGAAACAACGACAGATGCTTGGGGTCGAGGATCAGCCGACCGATCAAGCCCAGAATCAGCAGCACCAGCGCAATGCGGGCCAGCAGCAGCAAGAGCTGCTCTAGCAGCACCCGCCGCCGGTTCTTCTGCTCGCTGACCAGCAGAAACTCCATCGCCGCAAACCGCACCCGCTTGTACCGCAGCCGGTTGATCAAATGAATGATGATCGGCAGCGACGCCAACGCCACCCCGGGCCAGAACAGCGCCGGGTTCAGAAAATGCTGGAGAATCCACGGCGACACGGGGCGGAACCTTTCCCGACTCGATGGGCGAACAGAGGTCGCCGGATTGTAGCGAGTGCAACCCTCGTGAGTCGTTACCGAGAGAAGAGAGTGGGAGTCCGCCGGTGAGGGTGTGTGCATTCGCCGATTGGCGGTACTCCTCTCTCTCTGCTCCCTCTCCCCCATAATCGGCGTTGCTTTCGGAGAGGACTTCACTGCGGGGGAGAGGGGGCAGGAGACCGCCAATGGACGAATGCTCCTTCCGTGGCGAGTGCGAGACGCACTTTGTGATTGCTCGCTGGCCGTCCGTGGCCAGTCCGCTCTTCGTCCCGCAGGGACGGCTGAAAATAGCCCACCGTTTCAACGGTGGGTGGCCGCCGCGAGCACAGCAAACCAGTCCCGCCAGGGACGACAGAATCTCCCGCCACGCCGCCACCCCTCCCGTCCTCGCAGATTCTGTCGTCCCTGTCGGGGCTGAGAAGATCGCGAGCCCTCGGTCCCACCGATGATTCGGTGGGCTATTTTCGGGTGTCCCTGCCGGGACAAAGAGGGGACGAGTGGACATCCGATGCAAGCAACCATCCAATTTGCAAAGGGCGTCTCGCACTCTTCCGTGGCTCCTCATGCCCCTTCCTCTTCGACATCCTGCCGGAGTTGTCTATGATTCGCCTGCGGTCTTCGAGAGCTTCCTGTCGGGGGTTCCGGGGGGTGTCCACGGAAGGGAATTGCGATGGCTGCAGATTCGGAATCGACCTCCCCCACTTCAGTCACGGACAGCGTGAATACACCACCGAGTCGCTGGTCGCGGGTTTGCCGTTGGGCCACATGGGGGATCTTCGGCGCGATCGGGTTGTTTGCTCTGAGTCAGCCGTTTTTGTGGGCCTGGGATTGGTCATTGGGGCTTTCATTGCCGACGATGATTTCCGAGTCGATGGTGATCGTCTCGATCTTGCTGACGCTCCTCTGGGTCGGGTTCTTCTCACAGTGGTCGACGCTCTCGAAGGCGGTATTGCTGATTCCGGCACTCGCCCTGATCGGCGGGTTCATCGGCTCGATTCGCAACATCGACCTGAATGGGGATATCGGGCTCCACTTCGAATTCAAGTGGGAGCCGACCCAGGCCGAGCGGATCGCAGCCCACCGCGCCCAACAGGCCACTCTCTCCGCAGGGACTCCGGTGGCCGAATTGCCGATGCTGACTCCCGAGGACATGCCCGCCTATCGCGGGGTCCATCGTGATGGCGTGGTGATTGGTCCGCAGATTCGCACCGCTTGGGCGACTTCCCCCCAGCCGCTCTGGCAGCAGCCGGTTGGCGGCGGCTATGCCTCGATGGTGATCGTCGGCGATCGACTCGTGACGATCGAACAGCGCGAGGGCAACGAGGCAGTCTTCTGCTATCAAGCCAGTACCGGTCGGGAACTCTGGAACCACCAATACCCCGCACGGTTCTGGGAGGCGATGGGCGGTCCCGGCCCGCGATCGACCCCGACAATTGATGGCGATCTCGTGTTCGCGCAAGGGGCGGAGGGTGAGCTGGTCTGTCTGGATCTGGCCACGGGGAAGGTGCGCTGGTCGAAAAACTTACTCCAGCTGTTCCACCTGCCCAACGCCGAGTGGGGGCTGACGAGTTCGCCGCTGGTGGTCGATCATCGCGTCATTGCGAATGCGGGAGGCCGACGCGGGAATGGGCTGGTGGCGTTTGATTGCTCGACGGGCGAGTTGCTCTGGGCGGGGGCAGGGCTGGTGCCTGATGCCGCCTCTGCCGCACCGACCTCCGCAGCGACATCGACTCCTCCCCCGGTCAATGAAGCGGGACACGTGACGGTCGCTGAGGGCAAACGCAACCGGCCCGGCTACAGCTCTCCGACACTGGTCACGATCCACGGCGTGCGTCAGATCCTGATCTTCGATGGTACTGGCCTGCGGGGATGCGACCCGGAGACCGGCCAGTCGCTCTGGTTCCATCCGCACGAAAACACCCCCGCCATCAACGCCGCCCAGCCGATTGTGTTCGAGGATGGGCGAGTCTTTATCTCCTGTAGCTACGATGTCGGCTGTGCGATGGTGCAGGTGGCACACGCCGAGGAAACGTGGAGCGCGAAGCCGCTGTGGAAGAACCTGAACATGCGGTGCAAGATGACCAGCCCGGTGTTGTACGAGGGATTCCTCTACGGACTGGACGAGGGGATCCTGGTCTGCCTCGACCCGCAGACCGGCGACCGAAAATGGAAGAAAGGCCGATACAATCATGGTCAGTTGTTGCTGACGAATGGGGTTCTGGTGGTCCTCACCGAGGATGGCCGTTGCGTGTTCGTGAAGCCGAGTCCGGAGCAGCACGAGGAACTCGGCCAGTTCCCGGCTTTGTCGAGCGACTACAAAACCTGGAACCCGCCCGCCTTGGTGCGCGGCAAGCTCTACGTCCGCAACCACCATGACATGGCGTGTTACGACTTGCAGTAATGTCGCACGAGACTCTCGCTACATCGGCGGCACATACCCCGGCGGCGGAGTCACGACCTCGAAGTCTGAGCCTTTCACTTTTCGCAGTTCCTCGTGCAATACGGGAATGCGTTCATCAGGAGCGACCGACACGGCCCAGTCGATGCCGTTGTCGGCGTTGAGCATGCCGTAGCGTTTCAGCGCCTCCAGGATCGTCTTGACCTCGGGCGTAAACTTCGAGGTGTCGAAGTCCTTTCGCAGGCGGAACCGCTCGCCCATGCGCGGTAGATTCTCATCGGTATGCCGGCTGGCGAAGTGCGTCGCCGGGTACACATACGCCCGCCGCGTCTTGGAGAATGTGGCTCGCAAGGCGTGCTCGATCTTGCCTCTCTTCAGTTCGTCGTACCGCACGATCGACGGGAAGATCGGCAGCCCAGCGGCGTCGGAACTCGTCCAGCCATCGGGCCGCAGCTTGTTGGACGAGAGGTCGAAGATCGACGCCTGTTCGGCCTTCCAACCGGTGTCGGTCTTGGTGAGGCGGTAGAACTCATACAGCTTGCGATTGACTGGGTCGACGACGATCCCATGCCGGTCCGCGTCGAGGTTCGGCTTCCCGCGCTGGGCATCCTCCAGCGTGAGTTTCTCGGTGGCTGGGTCGCGTCGGAAGTTCGCAGGCCAGCCCTCGATGACGGCGTTATCGGGCACTGGGTACGGCCCCTTGTCGGACTCCTCGGAGTAGGCGTCGAGCTTCACGTCGACCCTTTTCTGATCCGGCGGGACGAGGACGAAACTCATGTCCGGGTTGTACCTCAGCGGCTTGCTGCCCCCGATCATGGCGATCATCGCCTTCGAGTTCGGATGCAGTGGCCACTCATCCACTGGAGTGTTCCAGGGGTTGTCCGCCGGGAAGACTTTGAGCGCGGCCAGGATGGCGTCCGCCTCGGGCGTATCGAACATTGTAGCACGACGCTCCGCGTCGTGACTTTCGACGCGGAGCGTCGAACCACGATCAAGGGGCACCTGGGACAAGACGATGGCTGGGGTGAACAGCAAAATGAAGACGTATTGGATTCGCATCGGCATGGTCCCCGGAGTATTGTGGTACGACGCACCGCGTCGTCACTCACGACGCGGTGCGTCGTGCCACATTGTCACAATGCCATATTAACGTCTCCAATAGAGATAATCTGTCGTGGGCAAGCAAGCTTTCGGGCCGTTCTCGGCAATGTAGCGTTGCAGATACTCGAACTGGTCCACGCTACGCACGAGATGATCGAACGGCTCGCTTTGCCAAAACGTGCCTTTGCGACCAATCCGCTTGTTGATCTGCGCCGCTGTGTAGTGCAGCCAACTTTCAGATTGCCCTCGGCAAGTCGTCGGAGCGTGGAACTGTGCGAGTAGATGCACATGGTTGGGCATCACCACGAAGCAATCCAGTTCGTAGCGGTCCCCATCGAAGTGCTTCAGTGACTTCGCGACGATCTGTGCCAGATCGCGTTGCCTCAACAGGCACTCTCCGTGGCAACTGTCCAAATGCCCATGCCAGCAACTTTGACGATATTTGAGAAACTCCCGCTGAAAGGCGACAGGTACCTTGTCCCACTCCGGGATGGGATCGTTCGATCTGATGTCAAATCCGTTTCGTTGGAGCCAGTCACGTTGTTCGCGGTCCCAGCGTCGCAGAACTTCGGCGGGCAGCGAATCAGCGATGCGAAACGTCAGAAACACGGCCACATTTGGCTGGAACCAATGTGGCAAATATCGCTGAGTCGCGTCGATTCCCACGGTCTTGTCGAAGAGGCCAAACTCGACGGGATTGTTCATGAGGATTTTTTGGGTTGGAGGATTGATTGTGGTACGACGCTCCGCATCGTCACTCACGACGCGGAGCGTCGTGCTACATACAACTCACTGCCCATCTTCATGAGGTACAGCGTGTCGTGCGTCGGGTCGTACTCCAGCCAGCTCAGGCCGCCGAGGCCCTTCATCTCCGGTGCGGGAGCCAGCGGGGCCGACCAAGTGACGCCGCCATCGGTGCTCTCGACCGGTCCAGCCTTCGTCAGGACGAACATGTGCTTCGCGGTCTGGCCAAAGATCGGGCCGTACTGAGCGTCTTTGACTTCGCCGATTTTCTTCCAGGTGACGCCTTGGTCCGAGGTGGCGATGAGTCCGCTCTCGGTCAGCCAGTAGAGCGTGCCATCGTTCCACTTCGGCAGAGCCTGCGCACTGTTCGCCCCGACTGGGCTGAACTCGCCGTCGGGGAGGAATGTCTTCCCGCCATCGGTCGTGCGCATCAGTTGGGGTTTCGGTTGCTCGTGGCTCTGGGACTGGGCGACGACGGCGGTTTGATTGTCGAAGACCCAGCCAGTGCCGTATCCTTTGCCGACTTCCGTGAACGACTTTCCCGAGTCGCCGGACGCCAGCAGCAGGCCCCCCGCCTCATGCTTCAGGGCCAACACGAATCGCAACTCCGGATCGGTCCAGTCGACCGCGCACCAGTCGATGTGCCCCGACTTGCCGTCCATCGTTTTCCAGGTCGCCGCCCGATCGCTGCTGACCGAGATCGGATCGCCGTAGACAAGGGCTGTCACCTGGCGATTGGTCCTGCCGGTGGGATCGAGCAGCCAGCAGCCGGGGGTTTCGGTGCGGCCCTTGGGCTGAGTCTCGCTGACTCGCTTCCAGGTCTGCCCCTGATCGGTCGAGAGGAACATCCCGCGATCACTCAAGTTGGCCCAGACATCGCCGGTCCGGTGATCCACGACCACGCCACACAGACCGCCGAAGCCGGTCTTTTCGGTCCTCAGCAACTCCGTGGTGACCGGCACCCAGGCGGGGGCGGCGGCTTGCGTATGAGTGACGAATGAGAACAGAAACAGCAGGCAGAGGAGCTTAGTCATGTGGTTCTCCAAGGTGATGAGGTGATGATTGTGGTACGACATTCGTCGTACCACATCACTTCCCAATGCAGTACAGAAACCTGCCGCCCTTGAGATAGAGCCGTCCGCCCGCCACAGCGGGTGACGCGGAACTCGAATCTCCGAGGTCATTGGTGGCCAGCACCTCGAACGCGGGACCGGGGCCGAGGACGGCACTCACGCCGCCGCTGGCAAAGTAGAGCTGGCCTTGTGGCGTGATGATCGGGCTGGAGACATGACTCACGCCGTTGGGTAGCCGCCCCTTGTAGACCACTTCGCCGTTCGACACCTTCCAGGCTTTGAGGACGCCGGGGTTGTGCGCACGGCAGATGTACTCACCCGCGAAGATCGGCGAGGCGTACCCCTCGGGCACGGAGTCGGTCTTCCACTTGACCCGCGTCTCGGTCACGTCCCCCTCGCCCGTCGGATCGATGGCGATTCCCGGACCGCCGCGTCCGTCCTCGCTGTAGACCAGCCCCTGGCCAAAGATCGGAGTCGGCACGTCCCCCTTGTGATTGACCCACCAGATCACCTTGCCATCGTCTGGATTGAGGCCCTGCACCGCGTTCGAGGCACTCACCAGCAACTGCGGCTTCCCGTTGATTTGGACCAGGACCGGGGTGCTGTGGCTGAATGAGGAAGTCGGTCGCGGTTGCTCCCACTTCACGTCGCCAGTCCGCCGGTCGAACGCGATGAGCCGCGAGGTCTTCGACTGCGTGCCATCTGCCAGGACGAGAACAGTCTCCTTGTACAGCACCGGACTCGTGCCAATCGCCACGTCCCACGCATACGGAGCGACATCCTTCCGCCACACAATCTTTCCCTCGAAGTCGAGGGCCACCAGTTCCGACGAACCGAACAGCACATACACCCGCTCGCCATCGGTACACGGCGTCGGAGCGCTGTACCCGCCCCGCAGGTCCGACAGCTGCCACGGACCGGGCGGCACCGTCACATCCCAGAGTGGCTGGCCATCCGTAGTGCGATAGCAGGCGACATGATGTTCGGGGAACTCCTTCTGCTCGACCCCCTCGGGCCAGTAAACCATGAGGAGGAACACGCGGTCCTTCCAGACGATCGGGCTCGACTGGTTATGGTCAAACTTCGGCTTCCCCTCGCTCCCCGGCAAAGGAGATGTCCACAGGACGTGCTCGTTGTCCTTCCCACCCCAGGTCAGCGGCAGCTCGCGCTCGGGCGTGATCCCCATGCCCGTCGGTCCGCGCCAGCCCGGCCAATTGCCGCTCGCGGGAACATCGTCCGCGACCACGAACCGAGTGGCGTGCATGAGGACCAGCAGTAACACCACGGTTCGCAGAGAGTACAGCAGCATGAGGCAGTTCTCAGTCGGGAGATTGAGTCGTCGGTGCAGGCACGCAACCAACCGCATTCTGCCGGGAAACTGCTCAAAGGTCTACCATCCCGCATCGCGTCAGGAGTCGTCAGACAGTCACCTGCCGGGAGTGTCGCCTTTCGCGGAGCGAAAGGCGACATTGAGAGACAGCCCCGCACGCCAGAATCTCGCGGATCACGCGGATCTTTCCGACCGTTACCAGTCGTCGCCGACCTTACCCTGCAAGTGGGCGATGATCTGCTTCACCAACTCCGGCAGCCCCGCTCCCGTGGCGGCGGAGATCCGCATCACCGGGTGGCCGAGAGACTCCTCCAAGAGTTCCGCAGCCGCCTCCGAGTCCGGCAGTTCGCTCTTCGAGATGCAGATAATCTCCGGTCGCTCGACCAGCGCCGGGTCGTACAGCCGCAACTCCTCGCGGATGTTGTGGTAGTTGTCGATCGGGTTGGTCTGGTCGTCGGGGTCGGGTTCGATCAGGTGTACGAAGAGCTTGGTCCGCTGGACATGCTTGAGGAACTCATGCCCCAGGCCGATGCCCGCGTGCGCCCCTTCGATCAGGCCGGGGATGTCGGCCATCACGAACTGGTGGTCATAGCCGACGCGAACCGCCCCCAGGTTCGGGTACTTGGTCGTGAAGGGGTAGGGGGCGATCTCGGGCGTGGCGCGGGACATGCGGCTGAGCAGGGTCGACTTGCCCGCGTTGGGCTTGCCGATGATGCCGACATCCGCGATGAGCTTCAGTTCGAGGAACACCTCGCGCGATTCGCCCGGTTTGCCGTGTTCGAATTCGCGAGGGGTGCGGTTCGTCGAGCTGACATACCGGCGATTTCCGTGCCCGCCGCCCCCTCCCTGGGCAATGACAATCTCTTCGCCGTCAAGGGCCAGATCCTTGATGACATTCCCATGTTCAATGTCTTTGACGAGTGTCCCGGGGGGAACCAGGATGATCACATCCGCTCCCGATTTACCCGCGCAGAGTGAACCCGATCCCACCTGCCCAGGTTCAGCACGCCAGAAGCGGTGGCCAGCAATGTTGGCCAGGCTCCCGAGGTTGTAGTCGGCGCGAATGATGACGCTCCCGCCATCGCCGCCGTCGCCGCCATCGGGGCCTCCACGCGGAACGTGGGCCTCGCGGCGGAAGCTGCACGCCCCGTTCCCGCCGTCTCCGGCGTGGCAACTGATTTGAACACGATCGATGAACATGGAGGCTCAGACACCCTTCTCGCCGCCGCCGTGAGCCCCGAGATTTCGGGACGAGGCAGCCGCAAGTGGCTCAGTATAGCAGGAGAGTGAGCTGGCGCGTTCTGTGTTTGGCGAGAGCCTTGCCAGGAGTGGGTGCATCAGCAAAGTCGCGGGTGGAAACAAAGGGTGAAACAAAGGTGGGGTGAAACAAAGGTGTCAGGAACCATTCCAGTCTCCTTTCACCCGTTTCGGTCGCTGGGTGGCCCCGGTTGATTCGCTTTGGAATCTACCGGGGCGGCG
>JAYTWO010000066.1:0-20116 GCA_043743415.1 Planctomycetota bacterium | reverse complement strand
ACTGGACTCTCGGTCGTCACTGTGTGACTGCGTGGGCGATCTGGGGTGTCCGGCTTTCTATGACTTTTCTTTCATCAAGAGTTTTCCCGATGCGGATTTTATGGAAGCAATCCTGTTCAGTCGCTGGGAGGTGGATTGGACCTCCCGGCATTTGGCTGCTTGTCTCCAGGTTCTCTCCAGCGTCTCCCAGACTGACATCTCCGCCTTCGTAGCCGTCGAAACGCTGGTCCGAGTCGACGAGTTGGACAACATCCCCCAAGAAAATCTGATGGCGTGGTGGAATGAGCATGGCACTCGACTTCAGCACCCCGAATTCCACACCACCCTCAGCATCCTCAGCCGCCAACCCACGGGCCGAGCGTTTCTGTTGACGAGGCTCGGATCGAAAGATCGCCCAGAGATTCAATCGGCGATTTGGAAGAACCTCAAGCTGCGAGCCGAGTCGACGGTGCGGACCAGGCGGTGGGATTTCATGACCGAGGCCGAGTGCGAACAGATCCTAGCCCTCCCCGCCCCACCCACCCCCGGCAAAGACACCGAAGGCGGCCCCGCGCGGCCGTTTCCGACGGATGAGTGAGCCACGACGGTTCCTCTTCCATGAGTGGACTTCCCCACGTTTAATGGGGGAGGGAAAGGGAGAGTGTCCTTTCTCGGAGAGAACAGCGATGATGCCGCTCTCCTCACCCACCACCACGAGTTCACTCCCCGGATGGCTGACCCGTCTCCCGCACCGTCTGGATCGTCCCTCCCCGAGCTGACCTACGCGGCTGCGGTGGAGTATCTCTTTGACCGGATCAACTACGAGCGGGTGCCGACCTCGAAGTATTCGACGGATGATTTTCAGTTGCCACGCATGTCGACGCTGCTCGATCGGCTCGGCAAACCGCAACTCTCCCTCCCGGCGGTCCATATCACCGGAACCAAGGGAAAGGGCTCGACCGCCGCGATGACGGCCGCCATGTTGCAGGCCGCCGGTTACACGGTGGGACTGTTCACATCGCCGCATATCGTGCGGTTCGAAGAGCGGATGACGGTCAATGGCCAGCTCCCCTCGCCCGAGAAGATCATCGCGCTGGTCGCCAGGCTGCGCGACTTGGCAGCCGATCTGGAATTGAGCGAAGAGACTCGCCCGACGTTTTTCGAGTTGTCGACGGCGCTGGCCTGGATGGTGTTTCAGGACGCGGGTTGCGATCTGGTGGTGTTGGAGGTCGGCCTCGGAGGGCGGCTCGACACGACCACGCTGTGTGTTCCGCTGGTCACCGTCATCACCAGCATCAGCCGCGACCACATGCGACTGCTGGGCGATACGCTGGAACTGATCGCCCGCGAAAAGGCGGGGATCGTCAAGCCGGGGGTGCCGTGCCTGATTGGGGTCGATCAGCCGTCGGTGGTCGAGGTCATCGCCGAAGTCTGCCGCGAGCGCGGGGCGGAGTTACTGCAACTCGGCCATGAGATCTGCATCGAACACCGGCACCCGACCCCCGGACGAGTTGGCCCGGCGAAGTGGACCATTGATGTGCGAACGCCTTCGCACTCTTACCGCCAGATGGAGGTTCCGCTGGCCGGAGAGTTCCAGACCCGCAACGCCGCCTTGGCAATCGCCGCAGTCGAGGCGGTGTCGCAACGTCTCCGACCGATCTCCGAAGACCAGATGCGAGCCGGGCTGGGGCGAGTCTCATGGCCGCTGCGTCTGGAAGTCGTCCAGCAATCCCCGCTGATCCTGCTCGATGCCGCCCACAACGACGCCTCGATGCACGAGTTGTGCCGGGCGGCGTTGTCGATCCCTGCCGAAACGCGGACGCTGATCTTTGGCACCTCGCGCGACAAGGAAGCCGCCGTGATGCTGGGCATTGCCGGGGCGGCGTTCGATCAACTGATTGTGACCAAGTACTCGACAAATCCCCGCGCGTGGCCGGTCGAGGAACTGGTCGAGATCGCGCAAGCCACCACTCGCACCCCAGTCCAGTCCTGCGTCACGGTCGCCGAGGCGCTGCACCTCGCTCGCCAGACCAGCCAACACGGCGACCTGATCTGCGTCGCCGGGTCGTTCTTTCTGGCCGCCGAGGCGCGCGAGATTCTCCATCGAATGTAGCACGACGCTCCGCGTCGTCTTTCGCTCCGAGAAAGAACGTCCTTTCGCGGAGCGAAAGGCGACACTGATTGTTTGACAGAGTCTTAGCTGAGCGCCCCGACGAGGTACGCCCGGCCCGCAGCCAGTGCCTCATCCAGCTTCTCCGGCATGCGGCCACCGGCTTCGGCCATGTCGGGCTTGCCGCCGCCGCCGCCGCCCGCGATGGCCGCAGCGGCTTTGACGCAGTCGCCGGCTTTGGCCTTCTTGAGTAGATCCTTACTCACAGCGGCGATGAAGGCGACCTTGTCTTCGATCACGGCTCCCAGCAGGATGGCCACTGAGCCGCCGTGGGCAATCAGTTCGTTGGCGTACAGACGCAGTTGATCGCGGTCGACCTTTTCGAGCTTCTGGCAGATCAACTTTGATGTGCCAATGGTCTCGGCGTTGGCGAGGAGCTTGGCTGCGTTCTGAGCGACGGCGGCCTTGCTGTAGATCGCGATCTCTTGCTTGAGGGCGCGAATCTCGTCCTGCATCGCGGTGACACGTCCCGGGATCTCGCGCGGTGGAGACTTCAGAGCGGTGCCCAATTGTTTGAGCAGCGAATCCTGCTCACGGACGCTGTCGATGGCTTTCTCACCGGTGAGGGCGGTGATGCGGCGGATGCCAGCCGCGATCGGTTCTTCGGCGATGACCCGGCACAGTCCGACTTGCCCGGTGCTGGCGAGGTGGATGCCGCCGCAGAGTTCTTTACTGAAGTCGCCCATCGAGACCATGCGGACGATGTCGGGGTACTTCTCGCCGAATAGGGCCATTGCGCCGGAGGCTTTCGCTTCCTCGATCTTCATGAAGTTGATCGAGACCGGGGCTCCTTCGACGATCTTCGCGTTGATGATCTTCTCGACTTGGAGTAGCTCGTCGGGCGTCATTGCTGAGCCGTGCGAGAAGTCGAATCGCAGTTGATCGTTGTCGACCTTCGACCCGCGTTGGGTCGCGTGATGGCCGATGACTTGGTGCAGGGCGTGATGCAGGATGTGCGTGGCGGAGTGGGCACGGCGGATGCCCGCGCGACGAGTGGCTTCGACGGTGGCCTGCACCGTGTCGCCGACTTTGAGAGAGCCGGACTTGAGAGTGCCCGCATGGACCAGTAGGCCGGTGTGCTTCTGGCAGTCGGTGACTTCGAACTGGCCATTGCCAATAATCGTGCCCGTGTCGCCGACCTGCCCACCCGACTCGCCGTAGAACGGGGACTGGTCGAGGATGATCTGAGCGGCGACATCCGGTTCGTCGAGTTCCGTCACGCGCTCGAACACGCCCTCGCGAGCGACCAGAATCCCGACGACCTGGGCCGTCGACTCGGTGGTGTCATAGGCCAGGAACTTCGTGTCGCCAACTTCCTGCTGAATCTTGTCCAGCGGACCGGCGGACATGACGCCCCACGATCCTTGGCCGCTCTTCTTCTTATGGTCCTCTTCAGCAACATCGAATCCCGACTTGTCGACCGTCAAACCGCGATCCGTCGCAAGGGCCGAGGTCAGATCGAAGACGAAGCCATCTGTCTGGTGCAGATCGAACACCGCCTCACCGGGGAGCACCGAGCTGCCGGCCTGGCGGACCTTCTCCACGAGCTTCTCGAACTTCGACAGCCCGCGATCGATCGTGGCCAGGAACGTCGACTCCTCATCGCGGATCGTGTTCACCACGCTCCGCTCGGTCTGCATGATGTCGGGGTAGGGGCCCTTCATCAGGGCGATCACCGTCGGCACCAGCGTGTGCAGGAACGGCTCCTGCTTCCCGAGCAGATACCCTTCCAGCAGTGCCCGTCGCAGCAGCAGGCGGATGATGTACTCCGCCCCATTGGCCCCGGGAGCGACCCCTTCGTGGATCGCGAAGGCACAGGCCCGCACGTGGTCGGCGATGCGGCGCATCGCGCGGCCCGACTGGCCCGCGTACTCGTACTTCACACCCACCGCTTCGCCCGCGGCGATGCACAGCGGCTTGAGCGAATCGATCTCGAAGTTGCTCAGTACGCCCTGCATCACACTGGCGGTCCGCTCCAGTCCCATCCCCGTATCGATGTTCTTCTTCGGCAGCGGATGCAGATTGTTCGGCGGGTTCCCCACGCGGTTGTACTGCGTAAAGACCAGGTTCCAGATCTCGACTGGCTCCTTGGCTCCGGGGGTCAGGTAGTAGATCTCGCTGCAGGGACCGCACACGCCGTCCGGCCCCTGCGAGGGTGCCGACGCGGGCCAGAAGTTCTCCGCTTCATCGAGTCGCGAGATGCGGCTCGGGTCGAGACCGATCTCCTTGTTCCAGATGCCAAACGCCTCGTCATCATCCAGGTACACCGTCACCGTCAACCGGTCCTGCTCCAGACCCAGCCACTGCTTCGAAGTCAGGAACTCCCACGCCCAGTGGATCGCTTCCTTCTTGAAGTACCCGCCGAACGAGAAGTTCCCCAGCATCTCAAAAAACGTGTGGTGCCGAGTGGTGACACCTACATTCCCGATGTCGCCGGTGCGGACGCACTTCTGGCAGGTCGTGGCCGCTGTGAAGTCGATCGGCCCGATGCCGAGGAACTGGTTCTTGAACTGGTTCATCCCGGCGGGGGTGAACAGCACGGTCTTGTCCGCGCGCGGCACCAGCACATCGCTCGGACGGCGGACGCACCCCTTGGACTCGAAGAATGAGAGGTACTTTTCGCGGAGTTCGTCAGTTTTCATCGGATCGGATACACGAGGGCTGCGGAGAGTGAAGAGGGGATTCTAGGGGGGAAGGCGAGCGGGCTGAAGGGAGCAAGGATCGGTCAGCGGTCAGCCCTTCGCAATCAGCCAGAGGACTTTTGGAGACAGGGGATGATGCCAAGTGGCCACATGGTCGTTCGGATGTCGCCAAACGGCAACACGTTCAGAGATCAACATATCCGGGGCGACAGATCCTATCACCCGGCCAGATCACGGATTGCGGCAGATGATGGGGCATGTTTAAAGAGTTGGGCGCGCGGGATGCCAATGCTTCTTGGCACGAGCAGACACCGTTGCCCTCCGCAACAGACCTCTCCCCACGATGCAGGCAAGCTCACATGGCCGAACGCAAATACATTCATGGTCTCACCGTCCGCCAGGATGACAACGCGGTCGTCATCGACATCGGCAACATGGAGATCTGGGACGGAGCGGACCTGTCTCTGATTCGGGATACGTTGATCGCCATGATTCGTAGCGAGGGAGAACGCTCCGTCGGGATCAATATGCAGTATGTGAAGTACGTTCCCGGCGGGTTCTTCGGAATGCTGTTTGACTGGTTCGAGACGGGCGTCGAGGTGCGGCTCTATCAGCCGACGGAACGGGTGGCCAATATGGTCTGGTTCCGGCAGTTCTTCCTGCATGAAGCGGGCGACTGTTATACCCTGCACGATGGCAGCAAGTGTGCTCCAGTCCTCGCGGGAGAGGAGGAGGACTCGACCTGGCAGACCGAGTTACGCCTGGGGGAGCCCAATCGGCTTGATACGTCGCGGGTGTTGTAGAACGGAATTGATTCCGTGACTGGCTCGCGGAAATGGTGGGCCGCAGGCGAGAGACTGAGTTGGTGATTACGTCGAGCGTGTGTCCGCTTCGCTGTTGGAATTCTTTTCCGGGTGACATGAGACAGGCTGGAAGCCTATCCCACGAAACGGAAGGAATTCCGTGATATGGCCTCAATCGAACTCCGGACGCCGCCGCCCGAGTTGATCCTTCAATCTCGCCACGATGCTGCTGTGCATCTGGCTGACGCGCGACTCCGACAGACCGAGGGTCTGACCGATGTCCTTCATCGTCAACTCTTCGTAGTAATACAGGATGATGATCAGGCGTTCGTTGCGGTTCAGGCCCTTGGTCACCAGCTTCATGACATCCTTTTTCTGGATGCCGGTCGTCGGGTCTTCGCCCTTCGTGTCCTCGATCACATCGATCTCGCGAACGTCTTTGTAGCTGTCGGTCTCGTACCACTTTTTATTCAGCGAGACGAGGGAGACGGCGCTGGCCTCCGACTTCATCTTGTCGAACTCTTCCAGCGTGATTTGCAACTTCGAGGCCAGTTCGATCTCGGTCGGCTGGCGACCGGTTTGGGCCTCGATTTCCTTACGAGCGGCTTCGAGTTTGCTGGCCTTGCTGCGGACGAGGCGCGGCACCCAGTCCATTGTACGGAGTTCATCGAGCATGGCACCGCGAATACGCGGCACGCAGTAGGTTTCGAACTTCACCCCCCGGTTGAGATCGAACGCATCGATGGCATCCATCAGTCCGAACACCCCCGCCGAGATCAGATCGTTCAGATCAACCCCATCCGGAAGCTTCTGCCAGACTCGTTCCGCGTTGAACTTCACGAGAAGGAAATAGTTCTCGATGAGACGATTCCGCAGCTCTTCCGTCGGCTGGGCTCGGTAGTCGAGCCAGTACTGCTGGACGTCTTCAGCGGTGGCCTTGATGCTCATGGACTTCTCCGTAGTCGCTCAGACCGGACCTCGTGTCCGGTGTTGCCTCAGTCGTTCCGACGTGGCTCACACAGGTTCTGTGAACCCATGAGTCAACCCGTGTCGGGAAAACCGGCTCTCTCTGTTTTCGACATTCCAGGGTCGGGGCTTCGGCAGAATTCCGAGAATCGTTGCAACCGTCGCATTTTTACAAACGCGGTGATGCGGGTTCTTGGAGTTTCCAGAAGAGCCTCGTCTCGGGTGCCGATCGGTGGGGGAACGGGAGTTTCGGTGATCGCCATCTCAACGATCACTCAAACTCCCACGCTGTGTAGAGTCTCGGTCTGGGACTCCACCTGTCCCGCGATCACGAGTTCCGTGTCGCGGGTCATCTCGGCCTGACTCAGGACGGCCAGATGCGGGGTGGAGTATTGCGTGAGTTGTTTCACCAGCGGTCGCAGCTCGGCCCGGCAGACGAGTACGCCCGGCAAGCCGCGATCTCGCAACTGGCCGACGGCCAGGTCGATGGCGTCGCTGGCCACCTGTCGTTGGCGAGAGGGCCACGCGCCGAGCGGATCGGCGGGAGAGATGCGCTGCAGCGAGGCGAGTTCGTCTTCCAGCTCTCGGGAGAGCGTCAGGGCGACGAGGCGGCGGTCGGCTGTGCGGAACTGTTGGCAGATGGTGCGGGCCAGGGAGCGGCGCACCTTCTCGACGAGGTCGCCCAGATCGCGGGCCGATTCGGCATGATCGCCGAGGGCCTCAATGATCGTTTCGAGGTCGCGGATCGGCACCTGCTCTCGCAGGAGTAGCGTCAGCACGCGGTGCATCTTGGCCACCGGAACCAGCGGCAGAACTTCGGACACCAGTTGCGGAGCCCGCTGTTGCAGATTATCGACGAGGGCGTGGACCTGTTGCCGAGTCAGGAGTTCTTCCGAGTGCCGGTGGACGACCGCGGCGAGGTGGTTGGCGATGGCCTGTTGCGGCTCGATGACTTGGAAGCCGAGCGACTTGGCGCGGTCGATCTCCTCGCCGGTGATCCACCAGGCGAGCCGATCACTCAGCGGTTCGTTAGTCGGCTCGCCATCGAGCATGCCAATCGAATCGCTGGTCTCGACCGCCAGCACCGCATCGGGATCGATCACGCCGCGAGCGACGCACGCCTCGCGCAGACGAATCTGGTACTGGAACGGTTCGAGGTGCAGGTTGTCCTGGATTCGCACCTTCGGCAGGATGAACCCGAGTTGCTCCGCGATCCGCATCCGCAGTTGAGTCACTCGCACCAGCAGGTCTCCGCCGACTTCAGAGTCGGCCAGCCGCACCAACCCGACACCGAGGTCGAGCTGGAGCGGTTCGACATGCAGCTGAGCTTTGGGATCGCTAGCGGCGTGAGTGGGCGAAGTCGAGACCTGCACAGCGCTATGTGGTTGAGTCCGAGACGGCGTGGTCGCGGGGCCATTCGTGCTGCGACCCGCCACCGGGTTCTCATCAATCAGCCATCCCAAACACGCACAGCCAATCGCAAACGTCATCATCGGCAGCAGCGGCAGACCGGTGAACGCCAGGACCGAGAGAGCGACGGCGGTGATGTACAGCACTCGCGAGTGCTGGAAGATTTGCGTGACGGTTTCCTGCGGCAGGTCGCAATCGACCGATGTCCGGGTCACGATCAGACCGGCAGCCAAGGCGATCAGGAACGCGGGGAGTTGAGCGACCAAGCCATCACCGATGGTCAGGGTGGTGAACACCGTGAACGCCTCGGAGACCGACATCCCATGCTCGAACACGCCCAGCAGCAGCCCGACTCCAATGTTGATTGCGGTAATCAGCAGCCCCGCCACCGCATCGCCACGGACGAATTTGCTCGCTCCGTCCATCGCTCCGTAGAAGTCAGCCTGGCGAACCAGTTGTTGACGGCGGTGGATGGCCTCATCGCGAGAGAGCAAACCGGCATGGAGGTCAGCGTCGATCGCCGCCTGGCGACCGGGCATGCCATCGAGGGCGAACCGGGCACCCACTTCGCTGATGCGCGTGGCTCCCGAGGTAATCACCAGGAACTGAATCGCCACGAGAATCACAAAGATCGTGATCCCCACTGCGGGCGACCCGGCAGCCACGAACATGCCAAAGGCATGGATCACCTCGCCCGCAGCGTGGCTCCCCTCGGTGGCTCCCTGAGTCAGGATCAACCGGGTCGAAGCAACATTGAGGACCAGCCGAATGAGGGCTGTTCCCAGCAGAATCGACGGAAATGTGCTGAATTGGAGCGGGTTGCGAATCTGGATCGCCGTCAGCAACACGATCAGCGAGACCGTGAGATTCGCCGCCAGCAGCACGTCCATCACCATCGCAGGCAGAGGTGCGATGAGCACCAACACCGCCCCCACGATCAGCACGGGCATGGCCAGGCTGAAGCGGTTTGAGACCACATCGCGGATGACGTGCGGCTGCGACGGCATGCGGGGCTCCGGGGGAATGAGGGGACGAACGGGCACCCAGAGCCGACCCACCACGCGGCGGGCCGGTCATTCCGGGAGGCGGTTGATACCGGAAGCCTTTCGAAACTGTCCAGCGAGGGTCCAAGGAACCGAGCGAACCGACCCGCCGACTGGTCAGTTCTGCCGGTGGAGGCCAGTGAGCGGGGCGGCATCAGCCCCCCGAGGTGCGTCTCGGCACCCGTCGCGGTTCAGATTAATGTCATGGTTGGCCCTCGTCGCCGTTTGCTCCGCAAGCGAGCGCTCGTTTGCGGAGCCAACGGCGACGAGGGTGTGACACCTCACTCCTGTCCGTGTGTAGAACTGTGCCGGACGCTTGCTGCGGGCTCCGTCCCTGACCCGTCGGCGAATCCAGAACGGAGAGTGCGAGACGCACTTTGTGATTGCGAGCTGGCTGTCTGTGGCCAGTCTGCTCTTCGTCCCGGTAGGGACGGTTGAAAATAGCCCACCGATTCAATGGTGGGTGGTCGCCGCGAACCCAGTAGACCAGTCCCGCCAGGGACGACAGAACCGCTCGCCACGCCGCCCTCCCTCGCAGCCTCTGTCGTCCCTGGCGGGACTGAGAAGTTCGCGATCCCTCGGCCCCACCGATGAATCGGTGGGCTATTTTCGGGTGTCCCTACCGGGACAAAGAGGCGGAGAGTGGATGTCCGATGTGAGCCACGATCCAATTTGGAAAGTGCGTCGGCGAATCCAGAACGGACCGGCAATTCTGGCCAACTCGCTGAAACGCTCCCTGCCGTGGTAGGGTACACCGCATGGTTGTCGGGCGTACACGGTCGGCCACCCCGCGGAGCTTCGTCTCTCACTGCTGAAAGTCCTTGGTTATGACCTCTCTCATGCGTTCCTCCTGGCTGATCGCCGCGTGTCTGGTGATCGGGGTCCTCAGCGGGCCTGCGCGGGCTTTTGCTCAGGCCGATGCCCCCGCGACCCCAGCCCCTCGATCCACGACACCCATCGAGAAGCCGGTCCCCGAAGGCCCCCAGTTGCCGATCCTGGTCGTGAATATCGCCAGCATCGACCGGGTGCTGACCGATGTTGACTATATGTTCCAGGCGGCCGAACGCCCGGACATGATGGAACTGGTGACGGGATTCATTGCCAACACGATTGGCGACCTCAAGGGAATGAACCGCGAGAAGCCGTTCGGGGTGATGTTGTTCCTGGCCCCCGGATTGCCGCCGACGCCGACTCCGGTGGTGTATGTCCCGGTGGATGGGATCGAGGAGCTGATGAAGATCGTCGAGGCCGGGCCGATCAAGCCCCGCAAGGTCGACGGCAAGGAGGGGCACTACGAACTCGATGGGGGCGGCGGGCGGCGCGGGAGGTTCTACTGTGTCATCAAGAAGGGATACGCCTACCTCACAAACCTCGACAACAAACACATGCTCGATGCCGAGTTGCCCGAACCCGCAGCCATCGCCGAGCCGATGGCGGCCCGACACGACCTCGGGGTTTCGGTCCTGGTGAAGAACATCCCGATCACGATTCGGACCGTGCTGCTGGCCTTCCTCCGTCAGAGCACCGAAGCCCAATTGCAACAAAGAGACGATGAGCCCGAGGCCGCTTACAAGATGCGGCGGGCCAACGGACTCAGTACCGTCGAATTCATCGAGCAGATGATGACCCAATGCGAGCAGATCCAGTTCGGCATCGACGCCTCGCAGGAACGCAAGAACGTCGAGATCGAACTGCTGATGGACGCCACGCCCGACAGCGAGCTGGCCAAGCACTCGCAGACTCTGGCCGGACGCAAGTCGTACTTCTCCCCGCTGTTCAACGACGCCCAGCCGCTGACCGTCTCCGCCAGTTGGAACATGGACAAACGCGAGCGGAAGGCCGCAGCTGCGATGGTCGAGGCCATGCGGATTGGCCTCGCCAAGGAACTGCCCGAGGGGACCGCCCCCAGCGTCGACCCGCTGTTCGACTCGTTGAAGGCCACCGCCGAGCAGGGCGACATGGACTTCTGCGTCCAGTTCCAACCGGTCTCGAACAACCAGTTCGTGTTCCTCGGCGGCTTGCGGGTGGTCGGAGGAGAATCGTTCGGCAAGGGACTCGCCCAACTCCTCACCGCGTTGCAGGGGCGGGAGGAACTCGACAAGGTGGAATTGAACGCGGACACCCACCAGGGGATTGTGTTCCACCGCCTGGCCGCCAAGAACGTGCCCCGGCAGGAGCTGCGGACCTATGGCGGAACTCCCAGTGTCTACCTCGGCACGAGCAGTCAGACGCTGTGGTTCACGGTCGGGGCGGATCAAGCCATGCCGCACTTGAAGACGGCGATTGATGAGATCCAGGCAGGCAACGCGACGACGCCGGGCGGAGGGTCGGCGTACCCGTTCCAGATGATCCTGCACACTGCGCCGTGGCTGAACCGGCCCGATGCGGATGACCGAGAGAACGCTCGTCAGGAGTTCGCGAGGAAGGCATTCGACAAGGACAGCGACTCGCTCCGCATCTCCGTCCAGCCCACCGAAACCGGCACCCGCTCCCGAGCCGTGCTCGATGAGGGGTTCATCAAGCTGGTCGGAATGCTTCTGGCTCGGTGGTATGACGAGAGCCAGTTGTAATGTGGCACGACGCGATTGTGGTACGACGCTCCGCGTCGTAAGTCACGACGCGGAGCGTCGTGCGACATTCACCCCATCCCGAGCTTCGCCCGCAGGTCGGTCAGCAGCGACATCGCTTGGCCGATGTCCTTTTTCTGCTGCACGGGGTCATGCGCGATCTCGCGCTCGATGGTGAGTGGGCCGGTGTAGCCCAGGTCTTGGAGGGTGCGAAGGTACGTCTCCATCCCGACATCCCCCTCGCCCAAGGCCACTTCACAGCCCCACGACTTTCCGCGCTGGCCCTCGGCGGCCCACTTGGCATCCTTGCAGTGGATGCTGCGGACGTACTTCCCGACCTTCTTGAGTGCCTCAATCGGATCGCCGGTGCCGTACAGAATCATGTTGGCCGGGTCAAAGTTGATGAACAGGTTTGGACGCTGCACATCGTGGATGAACTCCAGCAGATGGACGGCTGTCTCTTGTCCCGTTTCGAGGTGCAGGTTCTGGCCGTTGCGGGCCAGGTGATCGAGCAGGTCGCGGGTCGAGGCCAGCAGTCCCGCATAGCTCGCGGACGACTTGTCCGGCACGAACCCGATGTGCATCCCGACCACGCTGCACCCCAGCAGGCGTGTGAAGTCGGCGATCTCTTTGGCCTCTTGGAGACGAGCCGCGCGGGTCGCCTCGGGGACCAAACCGACGGTGCGGGCGGTCGTGGGGATGTCGGCGTAGCTCTCGCCTTCGAAGCCGCAGAAGACACAGGTGATCGTGATCCCCGCCTCCGAGCAGCGGCTCAAGAACTTCTCAGCTGCGGCTGCATTACGAGTTCCGGCATGCGGGGCATGAATCTGCACAGTGGGAATACCTAAATCCCTCGCCACATCGAGATGCACTCCCAGGCCGGCATCGATCGAGGTGAAGACTCCAATGGGCCACTGACGCATGATGTACTCCGCAGTTGGTCGAAGGATCGAAGAGGAAACGTACTCGAAGGATGGTAACGGTCGCTGCGTTCTCCGCCAATCAGACGGTGCCGTGCCGCTCACACGGGGAGCAGCCGGTCGCCGCTGTTTTGCTCCGTGGAACTCCATCGGTTACGATCCCATCTGCCGGGATTGAAGTGTTCTCGACCCACCGGTTCTGTGGTCGGTCCTGCTCGGCAAAACGCCCCTTCCCTTGAGGAGTTCGCAGTGACCCAACCGCTCGTCAATCGTCGTCGTTTCCTTCAAACCACCACGCTCGCCGCTGCGGCGGGGGCTGTGGCTCCGCTGTGGATTCCGTCGTCGCGGACGTTGGCCGATGATGCCAAGAGTCCGAACGCGAGGCTCAACCTGGGCTGCATCGGGACGGGCGATCGTTGGAAGTCGGTCGGCCCCGCTGCGATGAAGTTCGCCACATGCGTCGCGGTCTGCGATGTCGATGCGAGCCACGCTGCCGAGGGCAAGGAGATCGGCCTGAAGATGAATGAGATGGCCAGCCAGAAGGCTGAGATCGATGTCTACGAGGACTACCAGAAGATTCTGGAACGTAAGGACATCGATGTCGTCACCATCGTGACGCCCGACCACTGGCATTCGAAGATCGCCATCGAAGCGCTGCGGGCGGGCAAGGACATCTACTGCGAGAAGCCGCTGACGCTGACGATCAACGAAGGCAAGCAGATCGTCAAGGTGCTCAAAGAAACCAATCGCGTCTTCCAGGTTGGCACCCAGCAGCGGTCGGAAATGGGCCAGATGTTCCTGCGGGCGATTGCCATGATTCGCGATGGGCGGATTGGGACCGTCAAGAAGGTCACTTGCTCCATCGGCGGGGCTCCGTCCTGCGACGCGATTCCAGTGGCACCGGCTCCGACCGGTCTGAACTGGGAGAAGTGGCTCGGCCAGGCTCCGGTCGTCGACTACCGCATGAAGGAAGGCGGCGGCAAGTGGGGCAACTCACGCTGCCACTATGAATTCCGCTGGTGGTACGAGTACTCGGGCGGCAAGATGACCGATTGGGGCGCTCACCATGTCGACATCGCCTCGTGGGCCATCGGTATGGACCAGACCGGCCCGACCTCGGTTGGTGGCTGGGGTAAGCACCCGGTCGAGTTGAAGGACGGCGTGCCGACCCAGGATGACCGCTACAACGCCGCCACCGACTTCGATGTCACCGTGATGTGCCCGAACGATGTCGAGATGCACATCGTCAACGAACTGAGCGATGACCAAAAGAAGCTGTGCGGGCTGGTCAACAAGGAAGGCAAGCTCGAGGGCGGCAACGGCATCTTGTTTGAGGGCACCGACGGGGTGTTCCACGTCAGCCGAGGCAAGCTGAGCGGGCAGGCGTTCGACGCTCTCAAGGACAAGCCGCTGCCGGAAGACGCTCTGAGCAAGGTGTACGGCGGAAAGATTCCCGAGTCGCACATGGCGAACTTCTTCGAGTGCATCGGCACCCGCGCCCTGCCGATCTCGGACGTGTTCTCGCACCACCGAGCGATGACGGTCTGCCACTTGGCCAACATCGCCATCCGACTTGATCGCAAGCTCAACTGGGACTCGGTCGCCGAGATGATCACCGGCGATGACAAGGCCGCCGCCTGGATGGGCCGCGAGCAGCGGAAGGGGTACGAGATCGACGTGGCGATCTGAGGAAGTTGTCAGCCTTGAGTTGTCAGTCGTCCGTGAATAACGCGAAAGCCCAGTGGTTGCAACCACTGGGCTTTTTGTGTTTGTAAGAAGTGCATCGCGAGCGCAAACCGGCAGAGTTCGCCGAAACCCGTCTGGACAGACTTCCCCCGTTGACCAAGAATCCCACCCCGAATGGCTGACAGGCAGATTCTGCCTGTCGGAGAGCGAGTCCGGTTGACCCGCTGCCCAATCTCGACTGCAAGGAAATGAGATGCGACCGAACACCTGGAGTTCCCTGCGCTGGATTGCGGCGGTGCTGTTGCTGAGCGGCTGTTACCGCCCGTTCGTGAATCCGCAGCAGGGCTACGGCTACGGCGGAGCGTACCAGGGTGGCATGTACCAGGGCGGCTACGGCGGGTATCAGGGGAACCAGACGCTGACTCCGGGGCAGTATTATGCTCCGGCACCCAGCGGAACTCCGACCTACCAACAGGGAACTCCGAACGGTCTTCAGCCCATCGTCGATCCGAACAGCAGCGGAGGCGGGACCGGCGGCGGCGATGCTCCGATTTACAACCCCCAGGGAACCGAGTCGCCAGTACGCCCCGCTCCCATGTATCCTGAAACGCCGTCCCTGGACGACCCCGGCAGCGGACTTCAGGAACCCGCCACAGACCCGAGCCTTCGCGAGAACAACTCCGGAACCGGCGATCCCTCAGCTCTGCTGGAACCGGCTCCCCTCGGCAATTGGGCCACGGAATCAGCTGTGGAAGCCGCCGAACCGCTGATTGAACCCGTGAACAGTGAAGAAGTCGAGCCTGCGATGGAAGTTCCCCTGATGCCGACTCCGTAAGCGGGATCGAGACACTCCGCACTCCGCTCGGCTCTCGCTGACGCGTGAGGCGCTGTGCGACATGCCGTTGCCCGCGGACTCCCCCGCCAGCCCGTTCCACAAATCGGAATGGCCGCGCGGGTCCAGCTGGCGGAACGCGAGGCGCGGAGCGACATTGCCTGACGAACCCGGCGAATTGGGCGGCTCGTTGACACTCGCGTAGAGCAGCCATAGCATGCTGGGGCGAGTTTTCTCCAAACTCCGGGCTTCCTGCTCGAACTCATTTTTCCATGAGTCGTGAGGGGCCGCTTCCCGTTGCTCATCTGTTCGCCGGAGTTCATCCATGCTGAATGACGTCTTGCATTACATCGAGCCGCTCATTTTCCTCTCGATGGGGCTGTTGGGGATTCTGGGGATTTTTCTGGTGGTGATGGTCACTCGCAAGATTCGGCAGAAGAAATTCCGGAACCAGGCGGCAGCCGATGAATTCCTGAGTGAGGTTCGCGAGCGGCTGCAGGCTCGGGACTACGATGGCGTGGCAGAAATCTGCGATACCCCCGCATACTGGGCCAAGGCTGTGCCGCAGCTGATTCTGATCGGCATGAAGCATCGGTACATGAGTCTGCCCAAGCTCAAAGTCCTGCTCAACGAGAAGTTCGAGCGAGAGATCATCGCCGAGCTGGCGTATCAGCATGCGGGGATGGCTGTGGTGGCCAAGACCTCACCGATGGTGGGGCTGCTAGGGACCGTGACGGGGATCATCGGTTCGTTCAGCGCGATCTCGAAGTCGGGGGGAGGGGATCCCAACGCCCTGGCCGCCAAGATTGGTCTGGCGCTGATGGCCACGATGTGGGGGCTGGTGATTGCGATCCCGATGACCCTGCTGGGGGGCTACATCATGGTGCAGATTGGTCGCCTCACCGACCAGGTGAAGGAAGATCTGAGCCAGTTCCTGCGGGACTATGAGGAGTCGTTGCAGGCATCGAAGTAGGGGGAACTCGAAACTCGAATGACCTGATCTGACTGAGAACTGAAAACTGAAAACTGAGAACTTCCCATGGCCCACCACGCCGAATTTGATGAAGAGCTCGATCTGACGCCGCTCATTGATGTGGCGTTCCTGCTCCAGATTTTCTTCATGGTGACCTCGACGATCGCCATGGCCGCGTCGATCATCATGCCCGAGGCCAAGAACGGCATCGCCCCCGACCTGACCAAAGGGATCAACTTCACGATCTTCCAGTCCGATGCCGGACCCGAACTGTACCTCGCCGATGGCAAGGGAAAAGGAGTGGTCGCCCAGCTGGCTGACATCCCGGCTTATGTTCAGGAAGAACTGATCAAGGGCCACAACATCGTGCTGATCAAGGCGGACAAAGCGGTGGCCTCGGGGTTCGTCGAGGACGTGGCCCGCACCGCCAGCCAGATCGAGGGGATCGAACGTTACTTAGTGGGGGTGATGAGCAAGCCAGAAACGAAGTAGGAGCAGTTGTTAGTGTTCAGTGGTCAGTCGGTAAAAGCCCAGGGGTTGCAACCCCTGGGCGTTGCAACGCACCGTGTTCAGGAACTCTCTCGTGCCGATTCAATTCCGTTGTCCGCACTGCAATCAGATGCTCAGCATCAGCACCAAGCGTGCTGGTTCGATGATCGTTTGCCCGGCGTGTACGGAAGAGGCATTGGTCCCCACACCCGGCGAGCCGACGAAGGCGTACGATGTCGTGGCTCCTCCGGCGGGCAAGCTACCTGCGGCCAGTCCCCGGCCTGCCCCGTCAGCAACGTCTCGTCCCGCTCAGTCGGCCTATTCCCAGGGAGCAGCCGGTTCGCACCAGTCGCTGTTCGAGGAAGACAGTCCCACCACGGCTCACGACGATGAGGACGAACACGAAGACGAGGACGAACACCATACTCCGAAGCCCAAGAAGCGGTTCATGGACGACACCGTCGATATGACCGCGATGGTCGACGTGACGTTCCTGCTGCTGATCTTCTTCATGGTGACGGCCTCGTTTGCCGCTCAGAAAGTGTTCGAGACCTCGCCCCCCGAACAAGAGGGAGAGGGCGGTGGAGCCGCAGTCAGTTCGATGGAAGACCTGGAGAGCAACAGCGTCATCCTGGAGATCGACGCCAACGATCAGATGGAGATCGAAGGCCAGCCGATCGCCGGGCTGTTCGAGCTCCGCGAGACGCTGGCAGCCAAGATGACCGAAGACAAGACGGAACTCCTGATCCAGGCCCAGTACCAGGCGACGCACGGCATGGTGGTTTCGGTGACCGATGTGGCGATGGATGTGGGAATGCAGAAGGTCCGGCGAATCTCGCGCAAGGCGGATGAGTGAGCGGCACGGCGCTCGTTGACACTCACACAGGCCAGCAATAGCATGCCAGAACACATTTTCCACTGAACTCCCACTGTTCGTCGCGTACTCTATTCCTGGGAGTGGCGAGCGGACCACGTCACTGTCCCTTCCGCTTCGAGTGAGTCATGGCTGCGACCAAATCGACTACCGCGCCAGTCGTGTCTCGTCTCCCCAGGCCGGACTCGCCGGGTCGGATGCCACATCTGAAGTTCTCCAGCTACGACAAAGTCAGCTCACTCCTGATGGCGGTGGGTGTGGCGATCATGGCGGGGGTGGTGTGGGCGTTCAGTCTGTTCTGGACCACGATTCCGCCGAAGCCGCCGGTCTTCGTGCCGATGGAGATCGTGCGCATCACCGGGGGCGGGGCGGAAGATGGTGACCCCAACGAAACACTCAACATCGAATCGCCCGAGGAGACCTCGGACGAGGTCAAGCAGCAGGACGAGATCAAGGAAGTCGTAAACGTCAGCGATTTCGCCGATGCCGCGGCGGATCAAATGGAGAACTTCTCGGGGGATTTCGCCGCGTCGCAGGCCGATCCGGGTGTGCCCCAACAGGCCCAGACCGGGACCGGAGAACGCAACGGGAACTCCGTCGGGACTGGCAACCGCCGCCCACTCGGCTTCGGTCCCGGGAACGGAGGGGGCGTGGCCGCCGAGTTGCGCTGGTTCATCCGGTTCGCCGATGGATCGTCCCTGACCGAGTACGCCAAGCAACTGGACTTCTTCGGGATCGAACTCGGGTCGGTCCTGCCGGATGGACGGATCGCCTACATCACGGGACTGGCGGGCACTCCCAAGGTGCGGTACGGCACCTCGGGCAAGGACGAGAAGCGGTTGTACATGAAGTGGGAGGGGGGCGAGCGCCGCAAGGCGGACGAGAAGATATTCCAGAAGGCGGGGATCACGGTCGGTCGCCAAGTGATCTTCCACTTCTACCCCCAGCAGACGGAGCAGATGTTGGTGCAGATGGAGATGGCCTTTGCCAAGCGGAACCTGCGCGAAGTCCGCCGCACCTACTTCGTGGTGAACACGAAGGGAGCCGGGTACGAGTTTCAAGTGACGCGGCAGATGTACCTGAAGTGACGAACGGACCTCGCAGCCCGGACCTCGACCCCACAACGGAAGATTGCACAGTATGGCCCTCCTGGAAATCATCCACCTGACCGGTGATGTGGAGCGACGGGATCTCTACAAGCGGCAACCGATGACGATCGGCAACCACTCCTCGTGCGATCTGCGGATCGACGAGGAGGGGGTCGAGATCATGCACTGCCGGATCTCCTGGAATAAAGACAACTGGGAAGCGGTGGCGGCCGGGACGAGTCCGTTCGAACTCAACGGAACTCCCGTCCAGCGGTCGAATCTCAAGTCGGGAGACACGCTGCGGTTTGGGACGGTCGATGTGAAGTTCCACGGCGGCGCGACGGTCGAAGACACGCCCAAGGACACGATCGGCATCAAGCCGACTTCGGATGAGGCGATCCTCACGGCCCGCCATGCCGCCAAGCCGAAGTCCCCCGATCCCAAGCCCGCCGCTGCCGCAGCCCCCGCCAAGCCCAAGACGGCGCCGTCTGACGAACAACTGATGCAGAGCCTGGAGATGCTGGCCTTCGACAGCAAGGGCAGCGGGGGCGGCTCGAAGAAGAAGAAGGCGGCGGATGATGACGACATGTTTGATGTCGTCGAGGATGAGGACGAACCACCCGCCAAGCCCGCTGCGAAGCCCCAGCCCAAAGCCAGTCCCAAGAAGGTCGAGTCGGCCATTGAGGAGGTCAAGGAGGAGGTCGAGGAACTGGAAGAGGCCCCCGCCCCCGCCAAGCCGGGAGTCGTGGGAGGTCTCGCCCAGGTCTTGAAAACCAAGCCCGTGCGACCCGGTGAGCAGGAACCTCTGAAGTCGCGATTCGTGCTGTTCATGCTGGGCGGCAGCGTCTTCTTGGTGATCCTGGGATTCGCGTTCTACTTCATCGCGTTTCGCCGGGTGGCGGACCGGGAATTTGAGCAGGCCAAAGCCCTCGTCAGCGAGGGGAAATTCAACCAGGGGATCGAGGCTCTGGAGGAGTTCGTCAAGACCTACCCCAAGCACGTGAAGACCCCCGAGGCGGGACTGGTGATTGGATTGGCCAAGATCGACCAGCACCTGGGAGCCGGAGCGGCGAACTATGCGGAGGGAGTCAAGAGCATCCGCGAGTTCGTGAGCACCAATAGCGACCACGAGAGCTTCGAAGCGATGAAGCCTGAACTCGCCACGCGCGCGGGAGCTGCGGCCGTGGGAGCGTCCTTGCTGGCCGGCAAGACGCCCAAGGTCGGTCGCGCCTTGCTCGCCGTCTCGCGCGATGCGCGTACGCTGCTCTCCACCTACAGCCCGAAGGATGCCCAGCCGACGGAGCAGATCAAACAGATCGAGAATTCGCTCCGCAATTCGGAGACGTTGATCCGCAAGTTCGAACTCAATGACGGAGTCACCGCCAACATCAAGCAGGCCCTCACCGACAAGAAGCCGATGGAGGCTCTCCGTCAGCGGCGGGAACTCCTGGCGCAGTATCCCGACTATGCCACGGATCGCAGCATCAAGGCGCTGCTGACGGAGGCGATGGAGACGGAACGCTCGCTGGTGAAGTCCGACAGTCCGAACACTCCGGCCATCACGTCGGACGAGACGGTGTCTCTGCCCGTTCCCCGGACGCTGATGTTTCACGCCCGGTCGCGGACCGATCAGGTTTCGGTGAACGAAGTGGTGTGGGTGCTGGGAAAGGATTG
>JAYTWO010000065.1:0-3259 GCA_043743415.1 Planctomycetota bacterium | reverse complement strand
CCTCTCGTGGTAGAGCCTCTTCATCTGTGTTCATCTGTGTTCATCTGCGGCTCACCCTCCTTGAATCATGTCGCGCCGGGTGCAATCGCTGCCGACTTTTCTGATGCACACACGCCTTGGTGTTGGTCGTCGGCTTTCTTGTTACGGGGGTCGAAGCCTTGCGGTTGAGACTCCCGCTGGCTCGGTCAGTGAGGTGCGAAACGCTTGCGAGACGAGTACAAAGGCGAGCGGCCAGAGGAAGCCTACCGAGTCGGACGGCCTTTCCAGGCCGTCCTGGTCGCATTTCTTGCGGTGAGACGGCCTGGAAAGGCCGTCTTACGGGGAGACTATGACCGACCGCTCGCCTAACAGTTTTGAGGTCGCCTCCCGCGTGCATTCCCACGGACGCGATGTCAATGAGGCGATCGGTCAGACGGGTCTGACGTGGGATAGGCTTCCAACCTGTCGTTCACCGAAGATGACAGGCTGGAAGCCTATCCCACGGTGAGCTTTCACTGGACACGCAGTCGTTCCCGGAATTCCCCCCATGCCAGACTGGTCGTACCGCACCATTTTCCAGCCGCTGTTGCTCCGCCTGCCGGTGGCGCTGGCGCGGAGTATGGCACTCGGCGGGATCGGGACTCTGGCCCAGCTGCCGGGTGGGGGACGGGTGATTGACTTCATGGGGCATATGTCCCCGGATGCGGTGCTGGGGTTGGATAAGGGCGGGTTGAAGTTCCCCTCGCGGGTGGGGCTGGGGCATCTGATCGATCCGACGGGGGGGGCCCTGGCGGCGATGGCGCGGTTTGGGTTCGGGTGTATTGAGGTCGGGCCTCTGGAGATTGAGGCAGAGAGTGATCGGCTGGAGGGGACGTTCGATATTTCGCATCGAAGAGTGGTCTCCGCCGCCGGATCCCCAGCGGTCAGCGTCGCCTCCTTGCGGCGACACCTCGCGAGTCGGTCGCGGTCGGGGCCACCGGTTCTGTTGCGACTTCCACTCGGACAATTCACTTTGGCCACGCGGCAGCTTCAAGAACTGTTGCCGAGCGTGGACGGGCTGGTGTTGGAGGCGAACTCGGACAGTGATCTGGCCGACATGCTGCGGGTGCAACAGGTCGCTGGCGGCAAGCCGCTGATCTGGCGGTGCAGTCATGCCGGTCCGCTTCCGTTGCCAGTGTTGGAGGCATTGCAGGCATGCCACTTGCAGGGAATCTTGCTGGAAGAAGGTACGACGGACATCCTTGTCCGTCGCACTCCGTTGTATACAGGCGACGACGGACGAGGACATCCGTCGTACGAGCCGACATTCACCGACCTCATCCGCCAGATCCGCGAGCAGATCGGCCCGCACGCATTGCTCATCGCGAGAGGGCATGTGATCGATCCGCAAGACTACCTTGATATTCGGGATGCCGGTGCCGATCTGGTTCTCATCGATGACGGACTCGTCTTCTCCGGCCCCGGCCTCTCCAAGCGGATCAACGAGGCCGAACTCGCCCGCATCCCGATCCCGCCGACGCCCCTCGACCCGCGTCGCGGACCCGAGAGTTGGGTCTGGACGCTGCTGCTCGGCGTCGCCCTCTTCGGCGGTGGTTGCCTCGCGCTGCTGATTGCGTTGACGCGCGTGATCCTCCCCTATGACGAGGCGTTCGTCGGCATGAACCGCGAGCAGTTATGCGGGGTCAACGACCGGTTAGTCGACTTCATGTCGCATGACCGCGTGACTCTGGCGGGAACGATGATCGCGCTGGGGCTGTGCGACTCGATGCTGTCGATCTTCGGATCGAGACGCGGCCGCCACTGGGCGCAGGTGACGATCATCGCCTCGTCATTCGTGGGGTTCTTCAGCTTCTTTGCGTTCCTGGGCTACGGGTACTTCGACCCGTTCCATGCCTTCGTGGCGGCGATCCTGTTTCAGTTCATGCTCTTTGGAATGGCAGCTCCGTTGTCCCCGGTGCATGATCGCGTGACGCCGACTCTCCGCGAGGATCGCCCGTGGCGGCTCGCTCAATGGGGCCAACTGCTGCTGATCGGCCACGCGGTCGCGCTGTTCACCGCCGGGGTCGTGATCCTGGGTGTCGGCAGTACGAGCGTCTTCGTCACCGAGGATCTGGAGTTCATGGGCACCACCGCCGCGGCCCTCTCCGAGGCCAACCCCCGCATCATCCCCCTCATCGCCCACGACCGAGCCAGCTTCGGCGGCATGCTGCTCAGCTCCGGAGTGGCGACGCTGCTCCCGGTGTTGTGGGGTTTCGAGCGGGGCCGTCCGTGGCTGTGGAGGATGCTGGCGGGGGCTGGAGTAGCGGGGTATTTGTGTGCGATCAGCGTTCACTTTGCGGTGGGGTATGTCAGCGCCTGGCACTTGACCCCGGCATTCGGCGGGGCGCTGGTGCTGGCCGTGGGTCTGGCATTGTCGAGGCTGTATCTCTGTGAGCGGCCCGGCGATTGATGTCGTGGTGGGAGTCCAGCCTACAACGGCATCGGCTCGGGGGCCTTTCGCTCGAATCGTTGGACCAAGGCGCGCGGGAGTCCAATCTCGACCACCTCCACCGGGCCGGTCAGGGCTGCGCTGGTGGGGTTCTCGAACCCGAGTTTCGGTGCCACCATCGTCGCGGTCCGGGTGGCGCGAAGGCACGTTCCCAGCGGGTTCCCCGTGTTGCAGTCCATCCCGGACGGTAAATCGACCGCCAGCACCGGGCGACCGGCAGCGTTGATGGCCTCAATGATCTCACGGCAGGGTGTACGCACTTCCCCCGTAAGTCCGGTTCCGAGCAGCGCGTCGACCACGAGGTCTGCCGACCTCAGTTCGCTCTGAAACTCAATCCATGACACGACGGTGGGGTCAGCAACACCCTCATCGTCCGAAGCCGCAATCGTGCGCACATCCAAGCCCGATTTCTGGACCGACTCCAAAAAGACGGCCGCATCCCCCCGCACTGCCGAGGGCGGAAATGCCAGTCGGATCTGCACCGACCATCCCGCGTTCTCCAGATAACGCGCCATCACGAACCCATCACCGCCGTTGTTCCCCTGGCCACAGCAAATCACCACGCGGCCCATCCGCCAGTGAGACATCGCCAGGTGCGAACAACCGCGACCGGCATTTTCCATCAACACCACGCCCGGGATGCCGAACTGTTCGTTCGCAATCTGGTCGACCTCGCGAATTTCCATCTGCGTCAGTAGCCGCATCGCATCTCCTCGCTTCTCCGAAAGGATATTGATGTCGTGTCCGACAAAACGCCACACCGCTGGCCGGGGTGGATCCCGCATTTCTGTG